>JBCDAA010000017.1:0-46839 GCA_039186435.1 Myxococcota bacterium
CGCAAATCACGCCGGCCTTAGCGATGAGGATCGAGCGCGCCTCGATCAGCGCTATGCGTCGGAGCGGGAGAGCGCGCGCCAGTTTCTTCAAGCCGAAGACGTCGAGGAAGATCAGCGCGCGTTTCAGAGCCGCGTCCGGGCAGCGCTGGTTTTTATCGAGACGCGCTCGATCCTCATCGCTAAGGCCGGCGTGATTTGCGAAGGTGCGCGCGCGGGTGGTCTCTGCCTCGTGGGCAGCCAGGTACTCGTCGATAAAGCGCTGCACCGCGGCGGCGTCACCCTCGTCGGCAGGGGTTGAGCCTTGAATGGGCGTACGATGAAGCCAGGCGTCGACGGCGTCCTTGAGGGAAGGGCGATCCTTCAAACGGGCGGCGACCTGCACGGATCCGGGCGAGTCTCGACCGTCTGGGTACTTCAGCGCCTCGAGATAGTTCGCTTCCCCGCCGAGGGGTACCCGAAGCTTCATTTCGAGACCCATCAAGATTTCGATTTCGCGAAGCTGCGCGGACTGAAAGCCGCTTGCGGGGCTGAGCTTGTCGCGGAACGCGAGGTAGTCCCGCGTCGTCATCGTCTCCATCATCGAGAAGTGCTGGGCGACCTGCCGAAAGAGTTCAGCGATACGCCGAAGTCCGCGCACTGCGCTCGCTAGGGATTGCTCGGGCACGTGCGGCTGCGCGAAGAGGTCACGGACGCTAACGAGCTCGCGAAGGATCAGCTTAAACCAGAGCTCGTCGATCTGGTGCACCGTGATGAAGAGCACCTCGTCGTTCGAGAGCTCCGCGTCGCGCTCCGCGAGGCCGCGCTGCAGCGTCAGCAGCTCGTTGACGCGAATGTAGTCCCAGTACGTGGTCGGCGTTCGCATTGACGCCACGCTGGCACGGTATCTCCCGAAGGTCTATCGCTTCCGCGCTACTCTTGGGCCATCGAGCTGGGGCGCATGGAGCTGCGGCGCATGGAGCTGCGACGCATGGAGCTGCGACGCATGGAGCTGCGGCGCATCGACGAGCGCGCGCTTCGTCGCATGGAGCTCCGCATCGACGAACGCCGCATCGAGCTCCGCATCGACGAACGCCGCATCGACGAACGCCGCATCGACGAACGCCGCATGGAGCCTCGCCGAGAACGCGCACTCCGCCGTCGCATCGACGAGCGTCCCCGACGGCTGACCCGAGGCGGCGGCGGACGGCTGATCCAATCCCAAAAAGGCGCCTGATCCTGGCAGCGAGGACGGTCATCCTGCGCGCAATAGATGCGGATGTGAAAGTGCGAGTTGTGCGTTCCGTAGCGAGCCCAGCGGCCGCGACCCGTGCGCCGCGGGCCGACCGCTTCCTCCACGCGCGCAAGAACCGCTTCGTCCGCGCCGCGCCGGCGACCTTCCGCGAGAAGGCGTTCCTTAAGCGGCGCGATCACCATGACGTACTGAATCGGAACCACGTCCTGCGACATCAACGCCTCGATGAACGTCCAGTTCCGCGCGTCGTCGAATGCGTAGTCGCCGTCTCGGGTGGTCCCTTTTCCTTCTCGGCTCATTCGCACGAAACGATTAACGACCGCGGCTTCGCCCGAGGTCGCGTCTCGAAGGTAGAAACCGATGTCGGCGTCGCGACCTGCGCGATGGGACCGGTGCGGGCGGAGGCGGCCTCCGCGGCGTCTCGACAAATCGCCCGCCACCATCACCGACCCTGGATGCTCGGCGTTGACCTTGCCGGCGGCCCACTCGAGGAGGCTAACCATCTCCTGCGTCCCGTAGGCGTTCGAGGGACTCTTGAGGCGAATCGTCGGCGATGCGCCAAGCTGAACCGAATGGCGGAGCCAGCCGCGGTTGGTCCGACCGATGGAGCGACTCTTTGTCGGTGTGGTGATCGTTGGGGCGGCGCCCTCGAGGCTCACTTCCTCCTCCGGCGCGGGCTCCTCGTCGACTTCTGCGTGCGCGAACGCCGCTGCAAAGAGCGCGATCGCCAAGCTGATCGTCGGAACGCGTAGGAGCACGAGCGATTCAGAGTACTGGCCGAGGCTCAGAGGCGCGAAAACTCGACGTCAGCGTTCGCCCGACACGCGAGGAAGGCCGGATTTGCGAAGAGCTTTTTTGCTGAAAAATCAAGGGCTTGAGCGGCTGGCGAGGCCGTTCCGACAACCGTTCCATCGGCCTCGTTCTCGTGCGCGCCACCATTCCAAGGAGGCCGCGAGATCTCCCACGAGACTACCCTCCGTCGCGTTGCACAAAGGCAGCCGGAGCGTTATCACCCGCCCCAACCAAGGGACGGTGATGGATCGAGTTAATCTCATCGAGATGTTCAAGCGCATGGCAACCGAGATCGCGGAAAAGGACTTCAGCGACGTCACGGAGACAAGCGTCATTGCGGACATGGGCGTTGATTCCCTGGCCATGCTTGAGGTTGTCGGTGAGATGGAGCGCGAGCTCGAGGTTCAGATTCCGGACGATCAGCTCGTTGGGATCGAGACCGTCGCGCAGCTCCTCGACGTTGTCGAGCGACGCATCAAAGCCGCCTAACCATCAGTAGATCAGCGGGAAGATTCGGAAGCGTGCCCGCGCACAGTAGGCGTCCCAGAGCGCTCCGTATTTCGTGCGACAGCGCTGGTCGTCCCGCCACGCTCGCTGCGTAAGCAGGACCACCAGCGTGCCTGGCAACACATAGGGCCAGGGCGAGTCGAATCCGGCGCAGAGCGCAAAACTTAGGTACACGCCGATCTCGCCCGTGTAGTTGATCTTGCGTCCGATGCCCCACCAGCCGCTCACGAGGAGTTTGCCGCCGAGGGTCTCGGCTTTCTTTCCCCAGATCAGCGCGTTCGGGTCGCGCTTGAAGCGGTCCTTCTGCCAGTTGGAGCCGCGAAAGACCCAGTGGGAAAAGACGTGGAACCCGAGAAGCGACGCGAGCGCCCAGAGCGGCCAAGCCTCGTGTCGCCATGTGCCGTTTTCGAGCACCCATCCGTGCGGGAGTACCCACCAGCCCACCAGGCTGTAGAGAAAGGGCACGTATACCAGGTCGCCCCAGGTGAGCATGAAGCCGAAGTGCTCGGCGATGATGTCCCAGGTCGAGAGCATGAAGTGCTCTTTGAGGTAGTGCGTGAAGAGATACGCCCAGGTGAAGCCTTGATAGAGCACCATCTCCGCCGAGAGCGCGCCGTAGGTCTCGAACTGCGCGAAGGCGAACGCTGCGTTCATGACCGCGAGGCCGATCAGGCTCGGGTGGTACATGAACATCTTGAGGTCGACGCCCGCCAGGGTGGGGTTGAGCTCCGGGCCGAACCAAAGGTCGTGCAGGACGGCGGGAAGCGGGCCGCTTCGCTCGACCGGCCGTCGCCGTCCCTCAAAAAAGAGGTAGAGGGTGATCACGACCGCCCACAGGTTTGCGACGACGAAGACGGACCAGAAGTGCGTCAGCAGCGGCGTGAGCGACCAGCCACCGAGCAGAACGCCCGCTGCGATCGCCACATGCGTCGCAACGAAGAGAACCAGCCCGCTGAGTTTGTAGGGGCGGACGGATCCGTCCCGTAGAGGCTGCCCATCCCGCTTGAACCCCGGCAGAACGATCGACCCGACGAAGAGCGCAACGATGAACGCAGACACCCACAGGGCAGCGTTCGTCAGCGTCTCCGCGGTGATGGGGAGCGGCTGAATGCCTTACCCGATGCGCTTGAGCTTCATCTGCACGTCGCTCGACCAGTGGTTGTCGAACGCGCGGACGCAGGTGGAGAGGTAGCGGTCGTAGTCTTCGAAAAGACTGTCGCCCCACTTCGCGCGAATCGTGTCCTCGTGCAGGCGAAGACGGCGAAGCCACTCGCCGGTCGTCTTGCCGTAGCTCGTTCGCTGCGTGCGCATGTCGAGGACCTCCCACGAGGGGTTGATCGCGGCGATGAGTTCCTCGAGACGCGGGTTGAGACCGCCGGGAAAGATCACGTCCGCGGTGAACGCGAGATCCTGGAGGTCCTTGCGGGTGCGCGGTACTCGGTTGCGGAGGATGGCCTGAAAGCCAAAGCAGGAGCCCGGCTTGACCCACTTCGCAACCTTCGTGAAGTAGGTGCGGTAGAGGTCGATCGCCATCCCTTTGCGCGACTGCTCCGGGGAGCAGAGGTGGTCGATCATCTCGATCGAGATCAGACCGTCGTAGAGCTCTTCGGGCTCGTAGTCTTTGTAGTCACAGACGATGGCTTTGACGCCGTCTAGCTTCTTCGCGTGAATCCAGTCGCACTGCGCTGTCGAGAGCGTGATGCCGTGGGCGCGCTTCACACCGCGCTCGCGCACCAGGTACTCGAGGTTCGATCCCCAGCCGCAGCCAATGTCGAGAACCAGGCTCTCCGGCGTGACCTCGGCGTAGTCCGCGAGAATCTTGCACTTCTGAATCTGTGCGGCTTCCAGGGTCTCGTCACCCGTGAGATAGCTCGCCGACGTGTAGTGCATATTCTCGTCGAGCCAGAGGTTAAAGAACTCGTTCGAGACGTCGTAGGAGACCTCAATTTGCGACTGGGTGCTCGTCATGGCCGCGAAGCGTGCCACTCTCGTGGCCTCGGTGCCAGGCGCCCCTTGACCTCGCTCAAAGGGCCGGGGAACCTCCCGCGGATGGCTGTCCCCGAGGAGCTCGTCGCCCAGGTTGTCACGGACGTCTCACAGCGGCTTTCGGACCCGCAATACACGCAGATTGCGGTGGGTCGTTTCGTGCAGACCCAGCCTCAAGTGAGTCAGTTCCTGAGCGCGCGTGCGGCGAAAATTGGTGGGGAGGCGGTCATCACAGCCGTGTTTCACGCAGAGGTGGTTTCCGAATGCCTTCGGCGGCATTTTCAGCGCTCAGAGCTTCCGCCGATCGGTTTCGGGGAGCTGAACGCAGCCGCCGCAGACTCGATGAAGCGTCTCGAGGAAGGCGAGCCTGCCATCGCCAACTACCTCGCGTCGAATGTAGAGGAAGCCGAGCTCCGTGGTGTCGTGGCGCTGGTGGCGGTGGCCCTCATCGACTCCCTCGAGTGACGCCTCGCCGACCGGATCAAACGCGATGGCTCCCTACCGGGGTTGAGCGGGCCGTCGCGGAAAACCGCGTGTCAAAAACGATGGCTGGCCTGAGTCTACGCCCACCGAGGTTGAGCGTCGGGTCGCGGAAAACCGCGAGTTAGATCGCAGTCACCGGCCTGCGCCTCGAAGGTTCCTGAACAACCCTTGCACTTTTTTTGGCGCGGACCGTGGGGCTGTGTAGAGGTCGATAGAGGCTTCGACTCACGGAACGCGATTAGGGATGGCCGAAAACGACATCATTGCAGGGCTCGATCTGGGGACGACGAAGGTCTGCGCCATCGTCGCGGAACAGACCGACGAAGGGCTCGACATCATTGGCATCGGCTCGGTGCCTTCGAAGGGGCTCAAAAAGGGCGTCGTCGTCAACATCGAGTCGACGATGCAGGCCATTCGCGCCGCGGTCGAACAGGCCGAGACCATGGCAGGCGTTGAGATCAACGCCGTCTACGCCGGCATCGCGGGCAGCCATGTCCGGGGCATGAACCAGGAGGGCGTCGCCGCGATTCAGACCCGCGAGGTCACGCGCGAAGACGTCGACCGCGTCCTCGACCAGGCCAAGGCCATCCCCCTTCCGGGCGACCGCCAGGTCCTCCACGTGCTGCCGCAGGAGTACATCGTCGATGACCAGGACGGCATTCGCGAGCCCGTGGGCATGAGCGGCGTACGCCTCGAGGCGCGCGTGCACATGGTCACCGCCGCGAACACCGCGGTCGCCAACCTCAAGAAGTGCGCGGAGCGCTGCGGCCTCTACGTCTCCGACATGGTTCTTCAGCCGCTGGCGAGCGCCGAAGCGGTTCTCAGCGAAGACGAAAAAGAAATTGGCGTGGCCCTCATCGACATCGGTGGCGGTACGACGGACATCATCATCTACGTCGACGGCGCGGTCGTGCACACGAGCGTGATTCCCATCGGCGGTATCAATCTGACCAACGATGTGGCGACGGGCCTGCGTACTCCGATGGCCGAAGCCGAGCGCATCAAGATCAAATACGGCTGCGCGTCCACGCACATGGTCGACGAAGACGAGACCATCGAGGTCCCCTCCGTCGGCGGCCGTCCGCCCCGCGTGCTTCCTCGCCGCGTGCTCTGCGACATCATCGAGCCGCGCGTTGAAGAGATCTTTCAGGCGTGTCGCCATGTCATTGTGGAGACCGGCTACGCCGACATGCTCGCGTCCGGCGTCGTGATCACGGGCGGTACGACGCTCCTCGACGGAATGCCGGAGCACGCGGAGAGCATCTTTCAGCTTCCGGCGCGCCGCGGCGCACCCTCGGGCATCGGCGGCCTCATCGACGTCGTTCGAAGCCCCTCCTACGCGACCGGCGTAGGCCTTGTGAAGTACGGCGCTGCCCATCTCGGCAGCCACGATGTGATGACTCCGGAACCCGAAGAATCGGAAATCCGGCGGGTAGGGTTGGGAACGCGCCTCGGAGCGTGGTTCCGCGAAGTGTTTTAGACCCTTCGCCGCGCGTCGGGCGAGGCGCGAAGCGAAGACATGTTCCAAGTGTAGCGATCAGGCGTGGAAGGCCTGGCTGGGGGCGACCCCATTGGGAGGATTGAATGGGCATCTCGATCGAGTTTGCGGACGAAGAGTCCCTGCAGGCGCGCATCAAGGTTATCGGTGTCGGCGGAAGCGGCGGCAACGCGTTGAACACGATGATCAGCAGCGGTCTCGACGGCGTTGAGTTCATCGCGGCGAATACCGACGCGCAGGCACTCGACGGAAACCTCGCGCCCACCAAGATTCAGCTGGGACCGCAGCTGACGAAGGGTCTTGGCGCTGGTGGTAACCCTGACGCGGGCCGTAAGGCCGCGCTCGAGGACGTGCAGCGAATCGCGGACGCGGTCGCAGGCGCAGACATGGTGTTCGTCACTGCCGGTATGGGCGGCGGCACGGGCACGGGCGCGGCACCGATCATCGCGCAGGTCGCAAAGGACCAGGGCGCGCTGACCGTTGGCGTGGTCACCAAGCCTTTCCTCTTCGAGGGACGTCGACGCTCTAAGAACGCCAGCTACGGTATCGCGGAGCTAAGCGACGCGGTCGACAGCATCATCACGATTCCGAACCAGAAGCTCCTTCTTCTGGGCGACGATCTCAGCATGCTGGACGCGTTTCAGCGCGCCGACGACGTGCTCCTTCAAGCCGTTCAAGGGATCAGCGACCTCATCACCACCCACGGTATGATCAACGTCGACTTCGCAGATGTGCGCACGATCATGAGCGCCAAGGGCCGTGCCTTGATGGGCACGGGTTACGCGAAGGGTGACCATCGGGCGATGGAAGCCGCGCAGATCGCCATCAACTCGCCGCTCCTCGACGACATCACCGTCGATGGCGCGCAGGGCATCCTCATCAACTTTACTGCCGGGCCAGACGTACGCCTCAGCGAGATCGAGTCGGCGGCTAGCGTGATCCAGCAGGCAGCCCATGAGGACGCCGAGATCATCTTTGGTCTCGTCACCGACGCGGACATGCAGGACGTCGTCAAGGTCACCGTCATCGCGACCGGCTTCGACGACCAGGTGCAGCCCACTGCAACAGCGCAACCCCAGCGCGCGACACTTCCGCTCGGCGGCATGAAGCGCGGCGTGCAGCCTGGTCGACGAACTGAGCGACGGGAAACCGCCCGTCCCTCGCGTCGTCCGAACGAAGCCGTGAAGCCGGCTGCTCCGCGTGCCTTTGGCGCCAGCGCACTTCATGACGAAGCCGTTCTCGACATTCCCGCCTACCTGCGACGGGGCCAAAGCCAGGCCTCCGAGTAGCTTTAACTCCGTTTCCGTACACGAAAACACCCGCCGAGAGGCGGGTGTTTTTGTTTGAGGGTGACGACGGTTCAGTCGGATGCAGCCTGCTCGGTGAAGCGCGCGTTCCAGTCCTCGAGGGTGTAGGTTTCGCCGTCGACTTCGACCGCCGCGAACGCCTGCGTCTCGGGATCGCGGTGAATGGTGATCGCTGCCGAGATCATGGGGATGCTGCCGTGACCTACGAGATCCGTGATCATCGCGTCCTCGGGGAGCGCATGAACGCCGATGAAGACCGCGTTTCCTTCATGGTCTCGAACGAACGACTCGGCCGCAGGAAATGCGTCGCCGCGGATGTCTGCGTGAATCGTAAGACGGTCGTCCGCTTCATGAACCGCAAACGTGCTTCGAACGTCGACGTCCGGGGACCCTACGATAAGCGGGTTGCTGCCGGCGTACTCGAGCTGGAGGGTCGTAACGCCGCGGGCGGCCTGCCGCTGGGTCGCTCGAACGTCGGGCTGGCCGGCGACCGGGCTGCCGAAGGGATGCTCCGTGTGAATCCCAAAGAGCGGGTTCGCCGTGCGGGTGACCGTCTCGGCGAGTTCGTGGCCAGACTGGTCGCTTCGTCCGCCGCCCTCGACCGCCTGGAGCTGCCCGTTCGAGCCACGACGCATGAGCACGCCGCCGCGAATCCGGGAGGATCCGTCCTCGTCGGTGGTGAACCCGCGGTCGTCCCCATGAAAGCCTCCGCCGAGGGTCTCGTCGGGGTGAAAGGAACGCGTCACGAGCACGAAATCACCCGGGCGCGTCGCTTGGGGAACCTCGTCAGCCATGGGAATTCGGCGAGCGCGGCGCGAGGGCGCGGCGCGAGTGGTGCTGCGAAGCTGGTCTGCGGCTGCCACCGCGCTTTCCCGGGACTCGCTGGGGCTCGGCGCTTCGTTTACGTTTTGGGTGCGCGCCGCTTCGGCGTTGGCCGTGGGCGGGGGCGTTCTTCGTGCTTCAATCCGCGACATTGGTCCTCCAATGGCAGGGTTTTCGAAGCTTGGTCCTCCGAGTTGCTCATGGGGATCGCCCCTGTCAGGCGCGGATCGCTCAATCGGTAGTGTTTGCGACTTGAGGCGCCGTGTGCGCCCTAAAAATGTTGATGAACGGAGCGTCGATAGTCGGCTCGGAGGAGAAAGTCCCCGACCTCGATCAGGGTTGCCGCCCGGCTCATGACAAGGGGAGGCTCAAAGCCGTTGCCCGAGACCTCCACGCCGAGCGTGCGGAGGAACATCGGGTCCCAGTCGGGGTGAACCCCTTCCCACGAGGGAGGGCGCACCCGAGGGAGTTGACCGAAGAGGGAGCCTTTCACGCGCGCGGCTCGAACGAGTGGTTCGAGCAGCGGACCAAGCTTGCGGTCTTCGTAGTTGACGTAGTTGTGGACGAGCGGATGTCGGCCACGAACCCGGTGCAGTAAGACCGCCGTAAAGAGCCCGACCGCGTCGTTCGGGCCAAGGGGAGCCTGTACATCCGAGCAAATGTACCGTGAAGGCGCCCCGCGTGCGTCGTAGTCAATCCACGCGGGAGGCGGAAGCATCAGTGCACCATCGTCGCTTTCGCGGAGGAGGATGTTGCCGTGCGTGGGTAGCGCGCCGGACGCTGCCAGACGTGCGAGTTCTTGGGCGATCGCGTGGGCTTGTTGGTTGAGTGACCGCACCGAATCGCGTGCTGGCCTCCCTTCGTTCAGAACGAGGTAGGGGGTGCCTCGAAGCTCGCCCGCTTCGACGATGGTCGGGAGGATCGGCGACGTGAGCTGACGAAGCTGGTCGTGCATCCGCGTGAGGATGCTGTGGGGTTCCGGCTGAAAGGTGCCGCCGCCGGTCGTGAGGTTTGTGTGCCCCCGCGGCTTGAATGGGTCGTTCCGAAACTCTCGCCATGGGTAGACGTACGCGAGCTCCTCGAGGTGGGGAGGACTCCAGGGGGCGGGCAGCCGGATGGTGACGAATCCACTGCGCTCGTGGTCGGCCGTGAACACGAACGCGGACGTTTCGCGGTGGGCGTATCGGAGGTTGTTCAGGTAGGCGAGTTCCCCGAGGAGCGAGTGCAATCGCTCTCGTTCGGGTTTGCTCTCGAGCTCTCGCGCAGCCACCGACTTCTTCCATCGCGCGGCAGCGCTCCGGTGATCGGCTTCAAGCTTCTCGAGTTCGGGGCCGCCCTTGCGAAGATGCGGCGCGCCGAGAAACGCGGCTCTCAGGAAACGCTCGCGATCGCTCCGGCTCATCCACCACCGAACTTTCGAAACGAAACCTCGAACCGTGCTCTGCAGCGTTCTCGTACGAAAAGGGTGCCAGCCATTTCCGTTTCGCTGAGCACGTCGAGGGTGTTGCCGGTCGCTTCCAGACTGACCTCCGCTGCGCTGTCGTCTTCGTACGTGCACTCGCCGGCGTCCTCGACCGGCAGCCACCAGCCGCCTTCCAGCTGGAGTTCGCTTCCGCAGAGGCGTCCGGTGATTCGGTACTCCTCGTCAACGAGGATCTCGACGAGGTTTCCGGTCTGGACAAACTCCCAGTCGAGCCCGCAGCCGCGGAGACGCTCGCCGACGACGGTATCAGCGCACCCTTCCGTTTGAATCGTGACCAAACCTGAATCGAACCATCTCCCGGTCAGGTCGTACTCGGGCGGCTCGGAGCATTCGTCGAGCATCGCGGACCCGGGAATGAAATAGGGGCCGCCATCGTCGATCACCGCGCATCCGGTGAACGCGAGGGCGACGCCGAACAATCGTTGAACGATCATCGCCGCATGAACCGTTCAAGGCGGAGTTCGGATTCGCCTTCGCAGCGTACTGTTCGGGAGATCGGTGGATCGCCCATCACGGTGACCGTGGCGTTGAAGTCCCAATCGGAAGTTGCATCGAGCGTGTTTTGGGTTGGATCCGACCGGAACGTGATCGTCTCGCTTTCGGAGCAGGACGTCGCGGAGCAGGTTTCTCCCTCGATGCAGAGCTCTTCCCCAAAGGCGAACTCACGGCCGTCGCTTCGGTTGAAGAGCAGGCAGTCGACCGTATTGTTGGCGTTGACTGTCACGGTTCCCATGTAGGGGTTCATTTCGTCGCCCAGCGTCACGGGCCCTTCGAGCATGGCTGCCATGGGAAAGTCTTCGGCGCGGATTCTCACCATGGGTCGCGTTTGTGTGATGTCCACGGCGAAGTCGTCATCCTCGAGCGTACGCGTCATGGGTTCCTCTCCTTCGACCGTGCAGGTTTCACTGCCGGAGACGGTCTGCACGATCCAGCGGCCGTTCAGGTCGAGGCACGCCGGATCCTCGAGGGCGTCGAGGATGTTGATGGTCGCCATTCCGGAGCGCGACCCCGGCGTTGTCGCACCGGCCTCGACCTGAACTACGGCCGGAGTCGCGCTCTTCGCTTTGACGTTGAGAACGAGGATTGGGTCGTCGCCCCGGGGTTCCCGCGTATCCCAGAAATCCACTGCCATCGACGGGTCCATCACCTGCCAGACGGGAAGCGCGTTGCCGGACGCGGTGCTCATGCCATCGCGGTCCAGGAGGTCGAAGGTGGGCTCGAGGGTTGCCTCTTCGTAGATGCAGAGGTCGGTCTCCGACGGCGTAACGTTGAGTTGGAGCGTTGCGCCTTCCGGGCAGTCCCGTGAGAGCTCTGCGACGCTTTCGGTGATCGTGCGCCGCGGCTCGCAATCCAGAAACTCAACGCTGATGGTGTTGCTCACGACCTGGCATTCGGTTGCGGTCGTCAGGTCGAGGGCCGCCGACGTGATTCGCAAGCGGCCCTCCTGGCAGCAGTTGCAATCGGGGGCGCAGCCCAATCGGTCACTCCGCCGAACAAGGCAGCACGAGTCCTGCGCCGGAATCTGCTCCACTTCGTCGCAATCGGGGTTGCCGATCGACCGGCAGGTGCGGCACGCGCTTAGGAGCGCGCGAATTCGTCGCTCGCGCGCGGTGAGTACAAAGTCGGAAAAATGGGGGACGGTGAAGGTCGCGATGCCGGTGAGGGCGTCGTAGTTCATCTCGGTTGTGATGATCGCGGAGCGCCCTTCATCCAGAAAGGCTTGCTCCACTGCGGGGAGACTGTTCGACGGAGGGGGTTCGATCGGAAGGCGGATCTGAATCGGAACTTCAAACTCGGTGCCGCTGGGTTCGGCGCGAACCGCTCCAAGACAGCTTGCTGGGGACGTGGAGGGACCGCGGGGTTGAATTGCGTCTTCGACCAGCCCGCACCGAAGCGCCGCGACTCCAATGGGCGTTGGTTCGGTGAGCGCTCCGGGGGGAATGATGACTTCGATTCCCCCGTTGAAGATTGCGGTGCCGCCCCGTTCGTCCACCATCACGGTGTCTGGAACCAAACGGCGACCCCGTTCCGAGACGCATCCCGCAAGCGCGATGCAGCTCACCAATCCCCACCACTTCATTCGTTCAAGGTACGGTAGAGAGGGCGGTTGGTGTCACTCCGTTCGCGCTTTCATCCCCGACGGAAATGTATGAAAAGAAGAGAAAGCGCCCTCTTTCGCTTGAGGGCGCTTTCTAGGGACGGCGTTGGCTAAAGCTGGAAGCGCTCGCGGTGTTCCTCAAGGAACGCGAGGTAAACCTCGAATTCCGCCTGGACACCGACCTCGCCGGCTTCTGCGCAGGCCTCGAGCTCCTTGAGGAGGTCACCGAGGCGCTTGCTCGGCGGAACCCCAAAGCGCTGCATCACCGCCTGGCCGAGGCCCTTCGGGAGCGGCTTCACCTTGGTGTCGAGCGCGCGAATCGCTTCGATGCGCTTCTTCAGGTCCGAAATGTTGCGAACGCCGCGGCGGCGCTTTTGAGGACGCTTGGTCGTGATGTCCGCGCGACCGAGATCGAGGAGGTCCTTCAGGCCCTCACCCATTTCCTTGTAGAAGCGACGAACCGCGGCGTCGGTCCACGAAGCCTCGTACTGGCTTGGACGCAGGTGCTGGAGGATCAGGAAGTGCACGCGGTCCTTGAGCTCGCCCTCAAAGCCAAGGCGTGCCGCGACCTTGCGGCGGAACATCCGCGCGCCGACCTGGGCGTGACCGTAGAAGGTGACGCGGCCGCGCTCGTCGATCTTGCGCGTCCTCGGCTTGCCGATGTCGTGCAGGAGCGCGCCCCAGCGGACCGACAAACGCGGTACCGCCTGCTTTACGACCTGCTTCGTGTGCTTCCACACGTCCTTGTGGCGCCACTCGCCGTCGCTCATGCCGACCATCTCTTCAACCTCTGGCAACCAGACAAGGAAGAAGCCAGCGCGATGAAGCGCCTCGAGGGCGTCCTCCACGCCGGGATGGACGATGATCTTGTCGAGGTGCACGCGCATCTCGTCGATCGACAGCGCCGCCCACTCGGGGCCGGTCGGCGTTGCCGGAGGCGTCTCGAGGCGTGACGCATCCTCAGCTACGTCTGCCGCCCAGCGAAGGGCGGTCATCACGCGGTCGAGCGATGGCACCTGCTGCGTGTCGAGGGTGGTCATGGTCAAACTTTCAGCCGCGGGGGAGTCCCGCCGTCCTCATAAATCTGCTTGAAGGCGCAGGCAAGGGCGAGGCCCTTTCTCGCCTATTTTCGCATCCCTAGCGGCGGGTGCCAGCGTGTCGACGCGGGCCAGAGCACATCTCAAACACGGTCAGTCGATCCGTGGCTCGGGGGGCGTGAGGCAGCGCGTCCGCGAACCGATGAAATGCCGAGCATTTTTGAGCGTGAGCAGAGGTGCTGGACCGCGTTCGTGCTGCGAAGCGGCGACGGTAGGTCTAGCACCCGGCGCCTGGACCGGGCCGAGGGCCAACCGAGGCGTTCACATCGTCAATGATGAGGTGGTCCACAACGCATTCGCCGTCTCCCTCGAGGCGGAGGAGGACGGTATTGACCCGGACCTCGAAGGCGCCGCCGCCGATTCCGCCGGAAAGTCCGCCGTCGACGAGGGCGCGGTCCCCGATCAGAGCAGTGATGGATCGGGCGAAGTCGCCCGGAGGCGAAACACGACCACGAAAGGTGTCGGAAATTCCGGTCGCGTCATCGATGAGCCCGACCTCGATGGCGAGGGACGCATCGGTGCATCGAGCGGAGAGGTTGGCCTCAAGGCTACCGAACATCAGTACCGCGGGAGCGACCTCGCCCATGGGGCTGAGCACCGTCGTGCCATCGCCCCGGAGCTCAATGCCGTGCTCGCCCGGGTGAAACGTCTCGACTGAGCGAACGGCAGCGTCCGGGCCGGCACTTTGCGACCAACCACAGGGAACTCCGTCGCAGCGATCCTCAAACGACTCCTCAAAGACTCTCTCGGGGCCATCCGGAAGCTCGCGGCACGCCAGGACGCCAAGCAGCGTAAACGCGATGACGCGCATCATTCCCGGACCTCGAAGCCGAGGAGAAAGGTCGCGCCCCCGAGGTCTGCAGTCTCGCCAACGATGCTCAGGCGATGAAAGTCGTAGGCGATGCGGACAAGAATCCGGAGCGTGCCGACGATCGGAAACGTTGCGAGGGGGCCCAGCTGAACGCGCCCGCCAAGGTCACGAACCGACTCGCCGCCGAGGCGCGTGCTCACCACCGCAAACCCTCCGGCGAGCTGAAAGCCGATTTGCGCGCGATGTCGAAAGGTGTGTCGCAGATCCAGGTTGGCGAGAAGGTCGACGCTGAAGAGGGTCGCCGCGGGCTGGTTGTAGTGAAGCCAGTATCGATGGCGTACGGCGGTGCGAAGGCCGACGCTAAACCCGCGAGTCACGCGGTAGAGCGCTCCGAGGTCCGCTCCGTAGGTCGGGGAAGGATCGCCGTAGGCGCGGGTGGCGAGCGCTCGGTCAAAATCGTTTTCGAGCGGCGTTCCGATGAGCAAGCCAAGGCCGAGAAGCCAGTGCGTATCGGCGTCCTCGACGATCTCGGTGCCCTCGTCGGCGCTTCGGTGTGGTGGGTCGGTGTTCGCGTCGCCCGTGGTGGCGTCATCGGCGTTCGCGTCATCGGCGTTCGCGTCATCGGCGTAGACAACGCCGCTTCCGACCGCGAGGCCGAATGCGATAAGCCAATGAAGCATCCCAGACCAAGCGTAGAGCAGAAGTTGAAGCCATCGCTAGTCCATCGCGTCCGGCGAAATTAGGGCCCGTCGAGACCCGGCGGGCGGTGGTAGGCTCACGGCGATGGCTCACGAGCGCCCGAGCGCCTGGCGAATCTGGCTTCTCCCCTTGAGCATTCTGCTCGTGGAAGCCCTGGCGATCTTCGTGGCGACCTTTTGGGTGGACTCGGGCGGTGCGCTCTCTCGCCTGGAGCTCCTCTACCACCACGACCCTGAGGTGGCCCACAACGCGATTTCGAACGCGGGGGAGGTGGTCGCGGGGGTCCTCGGAATCGCGATTACGGTCGTCGCGATTATCGTGGAACTCGCGTCGAACCGGTACACGCACCGCGTGACCGAGCTCTTTGTTTCAGAGCCGATCAACTTCTTCGTGATGGGCTTCTTCGTGGTGACCGCGCTCCAGGCCATCTTCATGGCGGTCACCTTCGACATGGATGGAAGCATCACCGGGGTTCCGCACGTGCCCGCGGTTGGGATGACCGTCGCGCTGGCGATGCTCGCGCTCTGCCTGCTTCTTCTCCTTCCCTACTTTGCGTTCGTCTTCGACTTCCTGAGTCCGATCCACATTGTCGATCGCATTCGGCGTCATTCGATGAAGATCGTCGCGAAGGGACCACGCCGAACGGTCCAGTCGCGCCAGGCCGAGGCGGTACGCGGCGTCGAGCAAATCGCGGACGTCGGTCTCAACGCGATGGAGCACAAGGACAAGGGAATCTCCATGGCGAGCGTCGATGCGCTGAAGGCCATGGTGATCGACTTTCAGACCATTCGGGAAAACCTCGAGCCGAGTTTCTTTCGGGTCGAGGGAGAGCTCGCCCACAACCCGGACTTCGTGTCGATGTCGGATGAGGTTCTCGAGGCGGTCACGAAGCGTCAAATCTGGTTCGAGATGAAAGTGCTCCGGAAGTACCAGACCCTCTACAACGAGGCGCTGAACCGGATGCGCGACATCAACTACCTCATCGCGATCAACACTCGGCACCTTGCCGAGCACGCGCTCCAGGTAGGCCATCAAGAGCTCTTCGAGCTTGTGGTGAAGTTCTTCAACACGTATCTGCGAGCGACGGTGAACGCGCGCGACGTGCGGACTGCGTACAACGTCCTTCACCAGTATCGACTTCTTGCGGAGCGGGCGCTCCATCACGAGGGCGGAGACGTGAGCGTCGAGATCGCGCGCTACTTCAAGTACTACGGACTGGTCGGATTCAACGCCAAGCTGCCGTTCGTGTTGGAGACGGTTGCGTACGACCTCTGCGCGCTGAACGAGATGGCGTTCGACGAGAAATCGGAGGCGCACCGACGTCTCTTGCGGATCTTTCTCCAGGTCGACAAGGAGAGCGAAGGCGAGGTCCAGGAGGTCAGCCTTCGAGGTGTCCGAAAGGCACAGGTGAAGCTTGCGACCTACTACCTTCTTCACGGGGACGAGGAACTCGCGCGCGAGATCTACCGCGACATGGAACGCGAGCGCCGAGACCGGCTCGCGAGTATTCGAGACGAGCTTCTTGGGGTGAAGTCCGCGGAGTTCTGGGAGGTCAGCGACCGAGGCGTCAACTTCGACTACCTCTCGCCGGATCGAAAGGAGCAGCTTCTCGAGTTCTTCTCGTGGTTTGCGGACCTAGCGCCGGTACGAAAGTCGATGGTTGAGCTTCCGGAGCCTTCGGCGGCCGAGGTTGCGACGGCGGCGCCAAAGCTCGCGCAAGAGCTTCTCGATGGCCCTGGCGCCGGAGCGGATCCGGCGTTCAGCGAGCCGCCTCCTGCGAAGTAGTCGTCACCGGGAGGGCAGTTCCTTCGTGGCCTGCCGACCGTTCCGCACGACGCCGCTCGCTTCATCCCAGCTCGCCCGAAGGACGCGCTGGATGTCGATCCGAAACACCGGTTTAACGACGTAGTTTTCAACCGAGCGATATTCGAGGGCCTTGATCCGATCGGGATCCGATGCGGAGCCAGTGACGACGACAACGCGGGATCGATGGTGTGGGTGGTAGTGCTCGAAGGCCTCAAGGAACTGAAACCCGTCGACACGAGGCATGCGAAGGTCGAGGAAGATGAGGGTTGGAAACGCATTTCCGCGGCGGTCCATCTCGCGGAGCATTCCGAGGGCGACAAATCCATCCTCCGCGATGATGATCTCGCCAACTTCCTCGATTCCCTCGAGTTGAAGCTCTAGGTGCGTTGCATCCGCCGTAGTGTCCTCGACCACCATCACCACTTCGCGGTCCATACTCCGCTCTTCGGACGACTAGGGGTCGACCTTGAAAAGCGCTCTATTCCATCATCGGAGCGAGCTTCTTGGCGGTGGCCTCGATGAGGTGTGGGCCGATTCCGAGCGCATCGACGGAGCGCTGAAGCTGCGCTGGGTGCGTGGCGTCACTGGTTTCCGTCCACCCAAGGCCGCGACTAAGCTGCTTCGCAATCTCTTCCGCGACGCAGAGGATCGCGATGAGCGGGTGATCGTACCCGCCGATGTTGGGGTGGTGATGATGCGACAGAACAAGGGTGAGGTCGGCCGGTAGCTCCCAAAGCTGGCCAACGGTCTCCGTCGCCTGCTCGTGAATATCAAAAAGGTCGTTGGCGATGCTCTTCAGGGGGAGCGGCTTTCGGTCTTCGCCGAGGATCATGAGCATCGCAGCGAGGCCAACGTCGTGGAGAAGCCCCGCGAGGAACGCGTAGTCCTCGCCGACGGAGGTGTAGCTGGCGATTGCCTTGGCGCAGCGAGCCGTTGCCACGCTATGGGCTCGAAGCTCTTCCATGGCCTTTCGATAGGGCTTGCATCGAAAGACTCTCATGCCTAGCGCGACCTCCCACACCACGTCCCGAATGTTGGCGAGGCCCAGGCGACGCACGGCGTCTTCGAGGCTTCGTGGTGGGACCCGCGTTGCGTAGACGGAGGATTGTGCGCGTCGAAGCACCTGCGTCGCGAGGACCGCGTCCTGTGAGATCAAGTCGATCACCGCGTCGAGGTCGACCGTGGGCTGCTTTGAGAGCTCATGAACTTCGAGGGCGACCTGCGGCAGCATCGGCGGTTTGTAGCCAGGGTCGGCCAACACCTGCTGGAGGCGCTTTCGGATGGTGACGACGGTCTCAAGCGCTTCCGCATCTGCCCCCGCGATCGTGTGCTCCCCCCGACCGTAGTTGGCATGACGCCGCATGGTGCTCATGGACCCCGATTCGGACGGAGTCCCAACGAGCTTGAGGTGCTGCCTGCCCCGCTCTGCTGCGGCGGTGGCTTTGGGTCACTCGAACGATTCGTTCTCTGGTAGAACCGGTTCATGACCGGTCCGGATTCAGTTGCTGAAGAAGAGATTCGAAAGCTGCGCGAACAGGTAAGTTTTCTGCGGCGTGAACGAGCTCTTCTTCTTCAGCATATGTCCGATGGGTACTGGGATTGGCGCATCCAGGAGGACTACGAGTATATGTCACCGCGCTTTTGGGAGATCTTCGGATACCGAGCGGAAGAGAAGGAGCATCGTCCTTCCGAGTGGCAGGCGCTGATTCACCCGGACGACCTCGCGCCGACCCTCGCCACTTTTGAAAGACACGTGGAGTCGAGAGGCGCTGTTCCATACGACCAGCTGGTTCGCTATCGGCACAAGGAAGGTCATTGGGTCACCGTCCGGTGCCGCGGCGAGGTCATCGAGTGGGGCGACGACGGGAAACCCATCCGAATGGTGGGCACGCATACCGATGTCACAACGCTCAACGAAACGCGCTCTCGTGCCGAGATTCTGTACGCGAGTGCGAGTGTTGGAATCTGGGATTGGCTTGATGTCAACGAGGACAAAGAGTTTTGGTCGCCCCGCTTCTACCAACTCCTTGGATACGAGCCTGGTGAGATTCCCGCGACGCTCGCGAACTTTCAGATGCTGCTTCATCCCGACGATCACGAGCGAACGTTCGCGATGGTCACGGCGCACCTCGACGGGACGTCGCGTTTTGATCTCGAGTACCGCCTGAAGCACAAGACCAAGGGATATCGCTGGTTTCGCGGCCTCGGGGAAGCGGTCTTTGATGACGCCGGAAAGCCGGTTCGAATGGTGGGATCCATTCAGGACATTCACGAACGACGCGTCGCAGTGGGACAGCTCGAGGCGCTTTCCGTGCGCCACGAGCTATCGCTGAAAGCCTCGGGAATCGGTATCTGGGATTGGGACGTAGTGAACGACAACCTGCTCTGGGATGAGCGGATGTTCTCCCTCTACGGGGTACGGAAAGAAGACTTCGGTGCCGCTTACGACGCGTGGGTGCAAGGTGTGCATCCCGGTGATCGGGACGAAGGAGCGCGGACCGTCGAGGGGGCCCTGGCGGGCACCGAAGAGTTCAACACCTCCTTCCGCGTTGTTTGGCCTTCAGGGGAAGTGCGAACGATACGAGCCATCGCGACGGTGGTGCGCGACGACGACGGAAAGCCTCTTCGAATGGTCGGCGTCAACTGGGACGTGACGGAGCTTCAGCGGCACGCGGACGAGATTGGGCGGGCTTCGGAGGAACTCGCGCGAATCAACACCGAGCTTGAGCAGTTCGTGTACTTCGCTTCGCATGATCTCCAAGCCCCGATTCGCCACGTCACCTCCTTCGTAAAGCTGATCGAGGAGAGGCTTGAAACGCAGCTGGACGGGGAGGTGAAGGATTGGATGGGCTTCGTCACCAACGGAGCGCATCGAATGAAGTTGCTCGTCGAGGATCTGCTGATGTTCTCCCGCGCGGGAAAGGAGGAGCTCGTGCTTGAGAGCTTTCCGCTCGCCGAGGTCGTGGGGCCCGTCGCGGATGTCGTGTCGGTGGATCGGGATCGAGCGTTGCGGGTGCTCCATGACGAGCTCCCGACGGTCCAAGGAAAGGCGAGCCTGATTCGTCAGGTGATGCAGAACCTATTTGAAAACGCAGTTAAGTACGCACGACCTGAGGTGCCGCCTGAGGTTCGAGTGACGGTGGAGGACGCGGGTTCGCGATGGCGTATTCATGTCAAAGACAACGGCATCGGGATTGACGAGAAGTTCAGCGAACGGATTTTTCAGCCTTTTCAGACACTCGCTCGGGCGGACTCCGACAGCACGGGAATTGGTCTCGCTCTCTGTAAGAAGATCGTTGAGCGTCATGGCGGCGAGATTTTGCTGAGTGAGAGCGGAAGCGAAGGGTCGACTTTTTCCTTCACGCTCGGCAAAGGCTGACGCCATTTTGTGAAAGTCCTGCTACAACGGAAGGGTGGCAAGAGCGCAACGACACGCGGCGGAAATCCTCCTCGTCGAAGATGAGCTGGCTGACGCTGTACTTGTACGGAAGGCTCTGAGTACGTCCTCACTCACCAAGATCGTGCATCATGTTTCCGACGGCAGGGAAGCGATGGCTTTCCTGAAACAGGAAGCGCCTTACGAGGAAGTCCATCGGCCTGACCTCGTGCTACTCGATCTCAACATGCCGGTCATGAGTGGGCAGGAGACGCTCAAAGCAATTCGAAGCGATCCGGAGCTGAGCGTTTTGCCGGTGGTTGTGATGACGAGCTCAGCGCGTGACGAGGACGTGGTGAGTTCGTACGAGCTCCACGCGAACTGTTACGTCCGAAAGCCGCTGGACCTCGGTGATTTTCATGAGACGATCCGGTCGGTCGAAGCGTTTTGGTTGAGCGTCGTGTCGCTCCCGCGCCGTACGGCGTAGCGCGTTCCAAGACGATCGAATCGTGTCAGGTTTTTCGACGAAGAGTCGACTGGACCTCTACTGAGTTTCCTTCCGGATTCGCTTTTGAATCGCGGCGAGAAGATCTGCCTTCGGAATCGGCTTGTCGAGCACGACGACTTCCTCACGGTCAACGAAGGTCCGAATCCGTTCCGTCACCGCGCCCCCGCTCACGAAAATGAGTGCGTCGAGGAGGCTTGGGCGGACCCTCTTCAAGGTCGCGTAGAACTCCGAACCGTCCACCTCCGGCATCATAAGGTCGCATAGGATGACGTCGGCTCCGTGGCTCGCGAGGTAGGTGACCGCCTCGGACGCGCGCCCGAACGCGACGACCTCGTGATGGGGTTTGAGCAAACGCACCAGCGCGCGGCGCACCGGATCATCGTCGTCGATGAAGACGAGACGACCACGAATCTGCTCACCGTTGGAGGAGGGCTCCGAATCTCTGGATTGAGGTGCCAGCCCGGTCTCTAGAGGCAGAATCACTTGAAAGGTAGTGCCGGCGCCAACTTCGCTTTCGAGCTCCACTCGTCCGCGATGGGCGGACACGATTTCAAAACAGAGGGAGAGACCAAGGCCAGTGCCCCGATCACGCTCCTTCGTTGTGAAGAAGGGCTCGAAGACCTTTGCTTGATGCTCTCGGGGGATCCCGACGCCGGTGTCGGTCACGAGAAACGACACCTCGGCGCGCTGAGGATCGAATTTCGTTTCGACGGAGATGCAGTGATTTGCAGGGTCGTCATCCGGAATCGCGTGGACTGCGTTGATGATCAGGTTCACCGCGACTTGGGAGAGTCGGCCCCGATGCGCGGGGACCTTCGGAAGTCGCCGAAGATGCTGAACCAGCCGCGCCCGATGGCGCATTTCGTTTGCGGCGAGGTTGCAGGCAGACTGGACCATCTCGTTGAGGTCCACCCACTCGACGGTGTCGTTGTCGACTCGGGAGAACGATCCGAGGTCACGCGCAATGGACTGGATGCGTTCCGCTCCGGATAGGTTGTCGTCGAGCATCTCGACGAGCTCGCGAAGGTGGGCCGTCACTTCGCTCTCGGCGAGGGCTTTCTCGAGCGGGGCATCGCCGCCGGGAAACCGCGCGGCGAGGTCGTCCCATTCGCGCTGAATCGCACGAATCAGAACGCCGGAGGCTTGAAGGTTGTGGAGAAGGAACATCACGGGGTTGTTGATTTCGTGGGCAACCCCGGCCGCTAGCTGGCCAATGGAAGCGAGACGATCCGAGTGAGCCAACTTTCGTCTCAGCTCGGCGCCTTTGACGCGCTCGATCGCAAGGCGGATGGCTCGGGGGAGACTCGCTTCGGTGATCTCTCCTTTTACCAAGAAGTCCTGCGCGCCCGACTTTGCGGCCTCAAGACCGACCGCGACGTCGTCGAGCCCGGTAAGCACCACAACCGGTAGCTCTTTTGCCGCGCGCACTCGCTCCAGGGCCTCTAGACCCGTGGCATCCGGGAGCCCGAGATCCACGAGGACGACGTCCGGCTCCAAGGTGCGCAGCTTCGCGAGTCCGTCCTGGAGGGTCTCCGAGTGCGCGACTTCGAATTGGAGGTGGCTGCGACTTAGAAACCGTCGAACCAGGTGAGCGTCTGCCGGATCGTCTTCGATCAGCAGGACACGAAAGCTCGCGCTATCCGACGTGGCCGGGTCGCCGGACGACCCCGAACCAATACTCTTGGAGGTGCTCGACGAGCTCGACGAGCTGACCGAAACTTGGCGGCTTGGTGACGTAGGAGTTTGCATGGAGGTCGTAGGCGTTTCGAACATCGGCCTCCCTATCGGAGCTGGTCAACATGACGACGGGAATTCGTCGAAGATCGGAGTCGGACTTTACGGCTCGAAGAACCTCAGCTCCGCCAACTTTGGGGAGATTGATGTCGAGCAGAACAAGATCGGGACGCGGCGCCTCCTCGAAAGGCGGTCGCTGGAAGATATAGTTTAGGGCGATCTCGCCGTCGGTCACAACGTGAAGCGTGCTCGCGGGCGCGGACTTCTCGAACGCCTTTTGAGTGAGTTTGATATCCCCCGGATTGTCCTCGACGAGAAGCACGTCAAACCGCGCCATTTCGTTGCTCCTTCAGTAGCGTGAACCAGAAGGTCGAGCCTATTCCAAGCTCGGAATCAACGCCAAGCTGTCCCCCATGGCGTTCTACAATTCGCTTGCAGACGGCTAGGCCAATTCCGGTTCCGGGGTATTCCCCTACGCCGTGAAGACGCTGAAACATTCGAAACGCCTTGGGGGCGTACTTGGGATTCATGCCGATGCCGTTGTCTTCAACCTCAATTCGCCACGAATTGTCGAGGTCCGCGGCGCGAATCGAGACGCGAAGAGGTCGGGCGGGGTCGCGAAATTTAAGCGCGTTGCCGATGAGATTCAGAAGGAGCTGATGCAGCTGGCTCGGATCCCCCTTCACGGTGGGAAGCGGCTCGCGGTCGATCGTTGCCGACGACTCCTCCTTCAAGAGAGCCAAATCCCCGATGCTCCGTTCCACGACCGAGGTGAGGTCAACGGGTTCAATCGTCAACTCGCGACGACGAGTCCGGGACAAATCGAGAAGGTCGCGCACGAGCTGCTGCATCCGTCGCGCCCCGTCCACAACGAACTTCATGTACTCGCGCGCCTCCCCGTCGAGGGAGCTACCGTATTCGTCGTTCAGGAGCTCGACGTAGCTCTTGACCATACGAAGAGGTTCTTGAAGGTCGTGCGACGCGACATACGCAAACTCTTCGAGTTCCTGTTGCACGGAGACGCGTTCGCTGATGTCCGTGAACACGACTGCGGCGGCATGGCGCGGGAGATCCGTAAGAGGTGTCGCGGAGACGGTCAGCCAACGGTCGTTCGAAAGAGACGGGCTACGGACGAGCATCGTCGCGTCGCGGACTCGTTCCCCCTTCATGGCGCGCGTGAGCGGAAGCGCGTCACTCGAAAGGCGCTCCCCATGCTCGTCGAAGAACCCAACCTGTTCCGACCAGTGCGAGGGTTCGCTTGCGCCCACGCCGAGCACGTTGCTCGCTTCCTGATTCCAAAGCGTGAGTTCGCCGTCGTGATTCGCGACGACCACACCGACACTCAACACATCGAGGATCGACTCGAGTTCGTGGTGACGTGCACGGAGCTCGGTTTGTGCCTGTTGGAGGCTTTTGGCCTGGGATTCAAGGACGCGGTTGGCTTCTGCGAGCTCCCGAGTGCGCCGTCGCAGCTCAGTCACATCTGTGAGTACGAGAACCGCGCCACCGGTTTGATCTGCCGGGAGCCGCCACGGACCGATCCGTAGATCAAAAAAGCGGAGCTCTCCGTTGAGGGTCGCCTCGACGTCGTCCTCGCTATAGGGCTGACCGGTTTCGATGACCTCTTCGATCTGCGCTTCGAAAGGAAAGAGCGTTCCGAGCGCGTCCGCGTAGAACGCGTCCTTCATGGTGGGGAGGGGACAAATCGACGCGAACGCGTTGCTGTTGGCGACGATGCGCATCTTGGCGTCAAGGAGCGCGACCGGAACGGGAATCATGTCGACGACGTTGCGCAACGTTTCCGCGCGGAGCTTGCGCTCGGCGCGAGTTTCGGCCGCGCCGGAATCCTCGTGAGTGAGCCGCGAGACCCCGACGGTTCGTGTGACCTCGCCCCCTTCAACGATGGCGGTCTTGACCGTGTCGAAGTACCCCACAACTCCATCGGCGCGCGTTACGGGCTCGGTGACCTCGAGCATCTCGCCGGTGGTCCATACCTGGTGGTCGTCACGAACGTATTGAAGGGTGTCGTCCGGATCGCTGTGCTCTGCATCGATCAATGCGGCTAGTTCTTCGTTGCTCAGTCCGTAGTAGTCGCGGAAGGTCCGGTTGGCCCAGAGGAGCTTCGAGCGCTCCCCCTTGACCAAGACCATCTCCGTCATTGCGTCGAGAACCGCTTCGAACCACGCAGCGCTTCGTTCAGCCACACGGTGATTCTACAGCATGTTTGTCTTCGTGTCGGAGATCTGCTGAGCTTTTTGTCGGCCGGCGCGAGAGCAGCCTACGAGAGGGCGCTGAGGAGCAGCTCTCGTTCGGCGGGGGTTCCGACAGTGACGCGCAACAATTGCGCGAGGCGTTCGTCCCGAAATGCCCGAACTCCTACATTTTTCTCCCGCAATCGATGAGCCACGGCGGATGCATCGTCGACGGTTTGAACCAGGAGGAAGTTCGCGCGAGAGGGCCAGACATGTCGGATGGCGGGGTGTGCGTCGAGGGAGTCGCGGAGCAGCTCACGCTCTTTCACGATCGCGCGGATCTGCTCGCCGATGACGTGGGGGAACTCCGCCAGGATCACGCGGGCGGCCTCTTGCGCGAGAAGGTTGAGGTTGAAGGGCTGGCGGACCTTGTCGAGTTCGGCGGCGAGGGAAGGCGCCGCGCGCAGCCAACCCACCCGCAGGCCCGCCAAACCGATCTTGGAAAGCGTGCCCATCACCGCCACGTTTTCGTGCTGCGTGCACCAGGTCCCCAGCGAACCAGGGGCGTCCCCCGGCGTATCCCGATGGAACGCAACGTAGGCTTCATCGATGATGTGAAGGGTGTCTGGCGAAAACGTGATCAAGTCGCGAAGGACGTTTTCGGGGATCACCGCGCCGGTCGGATTGTTGGGGCGCGCGTAAAAGACGATGGCGGGACGGGCGGCGAGCGCTTGCTTCATCGCGTCGACGTCGAGAGACCAGTCCTCCGTGAGAGGGACCTCCACCGGCGAGAGTCCATGGGTGAGCGCACTGACGCGGTACATGACGAAGGTGGGCGCAGGAACCACGACGCTGCCCGAGCCCAGCGCGGTATAGAGGATGGAGATGATCTCGTCGGACCCGGTTCCGAGAACGAGTTCGTCGGCGTCGCAGCCGAGGTGCGAAGCGAGCGCGGTGCGTAGGCCCTCGGCTCGTGCGTCGGGGTAGCGATGGAGAGGGAGCTCCGCGAGCACGGACGCGATTCGCGTGCGCACCTCGGCCGGAAGTGGCCATGGGCTCTCGTTGGCGTCGAGCTTGGTCGCCGGGACGACGCGCGGTGGTGTGTACGCGGACAGCTCCGCGAGGGCGGCGCGCAACTTCATCGGGGCGAGCCCTCCCTTAGCGACTGCGGTAGATCGAGGTCTTCGTCTTCGTCGTCCGCGTCCTGAATATTTCCGGCGCTCTCGGTGCCTTCGCGGGCGCGCCCGGTGTCGTCGAGATCGCTGGGAAAGATGTCGGTGTACGCGTCCACAAGGTCGCCTGGAACTTCGACTCCCGCCGGGCTGCCGAGCTTGACGAGATGGCGTCCGCTGACCCAAAGAAGCCACGTCTCGCCTCCCTGAATGCTCCACATCCAGTCGCCTTCACGTTTGACGACCTCCACGTCGTACGTGCCGACCGTTTCGAGGCGCTCCCGAATCTCTGCGGTGAGTGCTGCCGCCTTCTCGTAGACGGTGACGAACGCGGTGTAGAACGCCACATCGCGCCCACGACGATCGACGTAGGTTGCGGTGTGTCCCTCAGCGGGGTTTTCCTGCACCAGAAACTCGACGTCGAGCACGTGCTGGTAGCGCCGATACGCGTAGTCGTCGATGTTTCGTTCCACGACGAAGCGCTGCGGGATCGCGGGGCCACACGCCATGATCAGGAGCAGTGGCAGGGCGCGCAGAGGAGTTCGCATAGCGCACCCTAACCGATGTTTCGGGTCGTCAGAACCGGAACTGGATCTCCAACCGAAGCTCGCGCTCCGTGTCCGGCGTCGTCGGAAAGCCGTCGTCTTCGATGTGGGTCTCCGAGTAGCGGAGCGTGAGCAGACCGATGTTGCGGTACCACCACCAGTGGAGCGCAACGCGGAACTGCAGCTCATCCTCGAATAGCCGTGGCGCAGCGCCCGGGTTGTCGGGAAGGTTGTCGAAGTCCTGCGCGACGTACATGCCGAAGTCTGCGGCGAGAAGCAGGTGCTTCGGCCAAAGCAGGAGCGACGCCTGGACGTTGAAGGCGTTTTGGAGCGAGCCGCCGAAGTCGATCGAGTACTTGAAGTAGTTCTCGGCGAGCATCATGAAGGGCCCGTATTTGAACGCGAGGATGGCGTTGGCCGCCGGGTAGCGCTCGGTGGCGCGCTGATCGAACTTTCCGCCGACGAGAAGCGCGAGGCCAAGGGGCACGCGGTCGTAGAGGAGTGGCGAGTCGAAGCGGCTGTAGTGGCCAATGAAGTTGATGCCGAACTGCGCACCCACCGTGTAGGTGAAGTTCTGGTTGTCATCCGGAAAGAATCGTCCTCCGACGTTGCCGTTGGATCGTCCGGAGCCACCTGCCGCGAACAAGCGGAAGTGAAGCGTGTTGTCGCGGGTGACCGGCCCGCCGACTTCGAGGTTGGCACTGTTTCCTTCCTCGAAGGCGTTCGTCAGGTAGAAGGGCGCGTCGAGAAGAGGCTGCTTGGCCGCGGAGATAATAATGCGCGGGGAGAGCGACCCTGAACCGCTGTTGACCGCGAGGAAATGTCCGCGGGAGCCAAGGGGGACCTGGAAGTGCGCGAAAGTGACGCGCGGCGTGCGCTCGAGGCGCGCGGAGATGAGGAAAAAGCTGTCGTTGATGAACGGGATCGGGCCGAGCGCGCGGAGCTGAAGGCGCGTGAAGGTCACATCCGCGGCGGTCTGAAAGTCCGTGTTCGCTTCGAGGTCGTAGCTGAACCCAACACCCGCCACGACGCTGAACCGGTAGCCCGGACTTCCGGTGCACACGCTGACCTGCGGGTCGAAGCGGCAGCCGAAGTCCTGGCAGTCAGTACGGCCGTCGCCGTCGTTGTCCACGCCGTCCGAGCAGGTGTAGTCGTTTCGCTCGCCGTCGCTGTCGCCGCCACGACCGATGAGATCTTCGGCCGCCATATTGCCGGAGATCTCAGGAATGTCCTCGGCGTGGTCGTCCGGAAGGGACTGGCCGCCGTGCGCGGAACCTGCGCAGACGGTGATGCCTGGCCCGCTGCAGTCCGGATCCTCGCAGTCGACGACCCCATCGCCGTCGTTGTCGATCCAGTCGCTGCAGCGCTCGTCGTTGCGCTCGTCGCCCGTTCCAGACTCGCAGACGCCACTTTCGAAGCAGTCCGCATCCGCGCAGTCGATCATCCCGTCGCCATCGTCATCCTGGCGGTCAGCACACTGCGTTTCCGTTGCAGCGCGCGACACCGGCTCGGCGGGTGGAGGAGCTTCGATTTCGGGAGCGGGGTCGGGTGCTCCCTCTGCGGCGGGGGCTTCGTCGGCCGCTTGATCTGCAGTTTCGTCGGCGGGCTCTTGCGCAGTGGCGATTGACGCAAGGGCACAGACGCAGGTCAGGCTTAGGAGGCGTTTCATCATGGCGTTGTCTTTCGTATCAGCGGCAGAGAAGGGGTCGTACCGGCTGGATTAGATCCTCGGGGTCATCGACTTGAGGGATACGCCACCCGCCAAGGCCGCCGAGAAGAGATGGATCGAAGAAGCCGCCCTGGCAGAAGCCAGGTCCAAGAGCTGGAGTGAAGTCCGCCGTTGCAAGCGGGTTGAGGAGGGGGTTCCACTGGCAGTCCCAGTCGTCGCAGTCGACGAACCCGTCGATGTCCCCATCGATTCCGTCGCTGCAGCGAGCGATGGCCTGCTGGATCGCGCGAAGGCGCGCCGCGTTGTCGACGAAGTCCTCCGGGAACGAAACAGACTCATTGCAGGGACTCGCCAGGAACGACGTCGTGGTTCCGTCCGGCCGCGTGAACTCGCGCATCTCCACAACGTCGCGGCAGCTGAAGTCGCTGCAGTCGGGGAATCCGTCTCCCTCGTCGTCGAGGCCGTTGGTGCACGAAAGGAAGTCCGCTTCGCAGCGTGCTCCGAAGACCTCCGAGCAGCTGAAGTCCGCGCAGTCGGGGAACCCGTCCTCGTCGTCATCGATGCCGTTGAAGCAGAGCTCCTCTGTGTTTTCCTCAACGAGGTTGTCGCAGAAGTCTTGGAGCTCCTCGCTGATGCACATTCCGTCGCGGTCGCAGCAGGAGAACTCACGGCAGTCGAAGAAGCCGTTCCCGTCGTCGTCGATACCGTTCATGCAGAGTTCGGTGGTGTTCTCCTCGGGAAGGTTGTCGCAGAACTCCTGAATGTCGGCGGAGATGCATCGTCCGTCGCGATCGCAACACGAGAACTCCCTGCAATCGGAAAACCCGTTCCCGTCGTTGTCGAACCCGTCCGTGCAGGTTTCGAAGGTGTTTTCGGGACCTGGGGTCGGGCCGTCACAGTCGGGGCTTAGCGCGCAGTCGCTGTCGTCGCAGTCCTCGAAACGGTCGCCGTCGTTGTCGCGCCCGTCGTTGCAAATCGTTTCACGTCGACAGACGGTGACGAAGGGGTTGGTGCGGCAGGCGAAGTCGCTGCAGTCCGCGAAGCCGTTGCCGTCGTCGTCGATCAGATTGGAGCACGCCGCGTCGCTGAACTCGGTAACGCAGCAAAGTTCGCGGATGCCCTGACAGGCGCGGTCGCCGCAATCGAACTGACCATCGACGTCGTTGTCGATGCGGTCGGTGCAGGTACGGACGTCACCCTCGAAGCCTCCGGGCGGCGCGTCGGGGATGATCTCGCCGCAGAAGTTGAGGGCGATGCAGTCTGGGTCCTGGCAGTCGACCAAACCGTCGGAGTCGTTGTCCCGAAAATCCGAGCATCCCCGCTCGTTGTTCTCGAAGCCGACTGGCGGTCCCCCTGGAACGCGGTCCGTGTCGAAGCAGCCCGCTGCGAGAAGAACCGCGGGCCAGAGCAGGGATGTCTTTCTCATCGGGACCCCAGCTCGGGAGGGCGGCCGCCGTGTCCATGAAGACACGACGCGCGGTTGCGGCCGTAGCGGCGCGTGAATGCGGCGTAGAGATGGCAGGCGCCGAGGCGCTCTTCCGGGTCGCTCAGCCGGCCTTCCGCTTTCGCGGCGGTCAGCACGGGAAGCACCGCAACGCTGATTTCATCCGTCGTGTATTCGGGGAGCGTTCCAAGTCGGGCAAAACGGTCGACGAGCTCGATGAGGAGCAGGTTGGGAACCTCGGCGACTGCCTCGCGGGTCGCCTCGTTGCTGCGTAGGGAACGGGCAACCCAGCGCACCTGCGCTTCGTCGGCAACGAGCTCTGTCGCGCACTGCCAGGAACACTCCGGGTAGCGGTCGCGGTGCGTCCAGCGTTCACTGTGCCCGTCGCGCGTCGAGACCATGCGGTTGTAGTGAAAGTCGCGGGAGGGATCTTCGTCCCGCGAGTGAAGCGAGGTGAGAACGAAGCTCGGAACTCCGTGCGCCCACATTCCGCGACGCTCCCGAATCGCCTCCTGCTGCGCGCTCAGGTACTCCATCCGCGACGGGGTGTCGTCGACGTTCATCGCGTGGGCAAAGCCGTTGCGGATTTGCGAGACGGCGAGGTCCGGGCAGTCGAGGAGAAGGCGACCGTAGCCGTCGACGGAACCATCCGTGCTGCAATGCCAAACGCCCCGGGCCGCGTTGAGCGTCGCGAGCTTCGCGTTTACGTAGAGCTCGTAGGGATGCCAGCTTGACCAGGCGTGAACGGGCCCGAAACTCTCCAGCGTATTGAAGCCAGCGAGGCGTGAACCTCGGTTCGCGTAGGGACCGTCCTGGATTCGAAAGCTGTCGCCTTCGTTGAAGTGAACGATCGAGCGACGTCCATTGATATAGACGTACGAGTGGCCGGCGGCCTCTGCACCCGAGGCGAGGACGATGACCCCAAGCAACAAAAGAACGGCGAAGCGAAGGTGGCTCATAGGGAACTCGCGGGACCGTATGAGCGCCCCGCGAGGGATGTCAACGACCCAGCCCCATTCGTACCGCAAACTTCACGGCGCCGCTCGCTCAAGCTCCGGCTGAGGCTGATCCCGCCACTGAATCGTGATGTGATCGTAGCCAAGGGAGCGCACCAGCGTGCGCACGGCGGTCTCCCCATTCGCTCGCGCGCGGTCCAGGATCCCGGCTTCGATTGCGCTTTCCTGAAGGGATCGTTCAGCTTCCCGCCGGGCGCGCGTCTCGAGATGGTCATCGCGCGCGGCGAGGAGGTCGGTGTCCCGCGTGTGCACGTAGGTGCGCTCGTTGTCGAGAGCAGCGGAAAAGATCTGGGGTGCTGGAAGCGTGATCGTCGCGATGTGCTGGTCCGGGTCGACCACGATGTCGCCATCACGGAGCTCAGTCAGGTCGATCCCAGCAGTGACGTCCGCGGCGGCGACGAGCAGCAGGGCGTCCTCCGCGTCGACCAGGCCGAAGAAGCGGTTTTGTTGCTGACGCAGGTCGATGACCCGTTCCACGTGATAGCTCGCGGTCTCAAGGCGGGCGAGATCGCGAATCGCGACCACCACATCAGGGCCGGTCTCGATCGTTTCGACAATCTGTTCCGGCTCCGGGGTCGGCGCGATGATCCGATAGGCGATCGCCCCTGCGATGATGCCGAGAAGTAAGAGGCCCGCGACGAAGAGCCACCCCATCGCTTGGAGGGGCCCGAGCCGCGAGGGCTTCGGGTCGGCCTGCGCTTTGCTAGGACTCTCCTCAGTGGTGTCGTCGACCGGAGTTTGCACGGCTTTTCTGCTTCGTCCGTGGAGCAATAGGGGGGGAAAACCGTCCCCACTGGGGTACTTTTACCCCACCCAGCTCGCGCGGAAAGTGGATTTGGGAAAGTGCTGTGGTCACGAGGCCCATCGAAGCCGTGGAATGGAGTGCATCCCCTCCGAATTCGCCGTATGGTACGGGGAGCTGTCCACGGGAGCTGGTGACGCGAATCTCAGGAGCCGGTGAATGAATCCGCAACGTGAGCTACTTCAAGATGATGCAGGGCTGAGTACCGTCGAGTACATCATCATCCTCATCCTCATCGCCATTATCGGAATCGCCGCATGGCGAAACTTTGGTGAGGAAGTGGAGTTCCAGGCGCGATCCTCGACGACGCAAATCAACACGCTCGAGACCGGCGGCGGCTCCTGATTCTGGTCTGAGTTGGACACCGGCCTTAAAGCGCTCGGGGTCATTTTCGTCCTCTTTGGAGTTCTGCTCCTTCTGGACCATTACAGCGTATTCCGTTTCGACCATCCCTTCACGGACTGGACAATGGAATGGGGCAAAGAAGCCGCATGGGTGATCCGATGCGGCTTCATCTTGTTGGGTCTTTGGCTCGTGTTTATGACGCCCCGCGGAGACGAACCCTAACGTTGCGAACGTGGTTCGTGTTTCCTGGGAGCTGGGCCCCAATCATGTGCGCGACGTCCTGCGCGGACCAGTAGCCGCGCTGGTTTCGGTAGCGCTGTCCCTGGAGTTCGAAGTCGTCGATGTAGCCGGTGTTCGCGAGTGCGCGAGGCAAGTAGCGCGTCAGAATCTGCCGCGCTCGCGCTGGAGTTTCCGCGAGACAGAAGGGTGTTCCCTCGACGTTTCCGACCACGGTCGCCGCTGCGCCCGCCGGTCCTGAGTTGATCGCAACGATCGCGCAGATGGCATCCGTTCGCCAATAGGCGTGGCGGTTGTGGTGCCGCACGCCGCCGATCTCGATGTCGTCGACGTAGTTGGCATTCGCGCCGCGGAGGAATGTGCGGCATTGACTCTCAATACCCTCGATCGAGGAGGCCGCAAATCGAACGGGGAGCGTTTCGATCCGACCTTCGAAGGTGTACTGCGGGTGTGCGATGGGCTGGACGATCGGTGGCTGCGGTGGCTGGGCGATCGGCGGCCTTCCGCGTCGAAAGCGTACGGCGCGCACGACGACGTCCCACTGATCGAGAAGCTGGTCGTCCACGCCTCGGGCGCGCATCAGGATGCGGCGAGCGCTTCGGTAGGCTTGTCGAAGTTGACCGCGGCGTCCGCGCTGATGCGCGACACGTTCGAGGCGCTGCGCTGCGTGGTAGAGCGAGCCGCGTCGACCTCGTACCTCGAGGGCCGAACGAAACTCGGACGTCGCTTGTCGGAGTTCCGCTCGCCCTCCCTGGGCGTCGGCGCTGTGAGTGACGGAGAACACCATTGCGCTCGCGGCGAGCGCGCACAGAAGACGGCGCATCATCAACCCCCTTTGTGTTGTTGTCGCGATGCTGCTTGTTAACTCGGACGGGCGACTTCTCGCGAAGCTTCAACGAGAGCAAACGAACAGGGGTTTCCCCCGGGCGTACGAGACCGCCCGAGGGTACTTTCGTTAGAGGGTGCCGAGGTACGAGAGGAGGTCGCTGCGTTCGGCGGAGGAGAGACTCTCCGATCCGGGGTGCGGCGCCCCGCATCCATCGAGAACGGCGTCGAGGCTCTCGGCGCAGCCATTGTGAAAGTAGGGCTCGCGAATCGACACACCGGGAAGGGGCGGTACCTGGAAGACGCCGCCGGTACCTACGTCGACGCTCTCGTTGTTGGTTCCGTGCGCACCGCTGTGGCAGCCCGTACATCGTTCGTCGAAGAGAGCCTCACCGCGTGCGGCGGCGCTCTCGTCTTGCACGTGGGCACGCACGATTGGAAGCGAGCTCAACCACTCGGTGGTGGCCGCGATCGCGTCAGCCGGCGGAAGCTCTGCGCCCATCCGTTCCACGAAGGAACCCACCATGATGCGCTCCATCGACTCGTGATCTCCGTTCCAGTGAAAGGGAGCGGTCGAACCGAGATCCCCGATGACGAGCGACTGCGTTCGGCGTGAGCCTGTTGAGAAGTTCCAGGTGACGCCGTCTTCACGGCCCTCCGGGTGACACGATGCGCACGCGAGAAAGGAGGGCGTCGCCTCGTGAAAGATGCGCTGGCCCTCGTTGGTCATCGGGGCGGCTCCCGTAGGAATCACCGTGGGATCGGCGCCTGGATCCCAGACGACGAGTTCGGCGCTTCGAGGCCGCCATCCGAGGACGTCGGTGCGGTCGGTGGCGATGGCTGAGACCGGCTCCGCGGGGATGAACAGACCGTCCGCGTCGGTGCACTCCGTTTCGCGGACGTCCGCGTAGAGCGCGATACTTCCTGTGCGAACCATCGGCGACATGCCCGCGTTGGCGAGGACGATGTCGCCTTCCTGGAAGATCGCGAAGTCGACGCCGAGGGCGGCGGTTTGAAGGCTGGGTCCGGTCGTGACGGTGCCTGCTCGGTCGATGTGGGAAATCGCCGTTTCGACCACGCCCCCGAAGCGACAGCGAACGCCGTTGCCGTAGGCCATTCGTTCCTCCACGAGGATCGGCGTCTGCATCGATCGCTGGTGAAGGAGCGTGACGCCTCCTTCTTCCGCTCGCTTCATCTGCCAGGCTGTGTTCGCGTCGCCGATTTCGGGGCTGTCGGGGAGTTCGACGCGCGTGAGCTCGTCGCCTTCCAGGAGGAACACGTCGGCGCGGCGAAGGATGCTGACGAAGATTCGATCCCCGTCGACGACAACATCCCGAAGGTCCCGCGCAACGAAGCGGCGATCCTGGACTCCGTCGGAGGTCACCCTCACGAGCTCGCCGCCGGCGCACGCGACGTGAGCGACGCCGTCATCGTCGAGGTCGACCCCGCGTGGGGCGGTGCACACGTTGTCGACGCGCGTGACGGAAAGCGAGTTGGTCGAGACCCAGGCGAGCGATCCGTCGCGGAGAACCACCGCCAGGGTGCGTCCGCTGGCGGCCATGCGTCCGGGTTCGCTTCCCGGTGCGAATTCAACGCGGTCCCTGAGCTCCGCCGCACGGTGATCAAACACCCAAAGCGTGTCGCGATGCGGGTCGCTCACGTAGGTTTGTCCGTCGACGATGAGCGCGCTGCTTGCGCCGACCGGCGAGGCGCCGACGGGCGGTGGTGGTGGGATGGATGCGTCGACTCGGTCGGGACCAGCGTCGATCCGGGCTCGCGCATCTACAGAAGAGTCCGACGATGAAGCGTCGGGGGCACCCATCGACGATTCGGAGCACCCGCTGAGGGCGACAAGAAGAAAGAGAAAACACCGCACGAAACCATGCTGATGGGTTGGTCGCCCGGTGGCGATTCGCATTTTGATCGACTCCATGAGCCACCGTACTCACGCGGCGTGTTTAGCTCGTGTCGAAAAGCGTTGCTGCGCGCCGAAAGATCGATTCGCCCGCAGGAAAGATCTAGTTCGGTGTCGAGACGCGGCAGCGCTTGAGTGCGGCGGCGACCGAGTCGCGGTCGCGCGCGTCCGGGCGCTGACTAAGGTACGCCCGAAGATCCGCGGCTGCCGCGCTTGGAATCCCCGCCGCGAGGGCGTGCAGACCGCGATCGCGAAGAGCTTCGGGCGCACCGGTGATCGCAAAGAGCGAGTCGCAAACCATCACACAACGAGCATGTTCGTTGCGTCGCGCATGTGCGTTTCGAAGGTTGGCAAGGACACGGACGACGAGCGCTTTTCGGCGAAGGGGAAGCAGATGCTCTGCTTCAAGACGCGACGGGTGCCCAAGAAAACGTCCGGCAAGGTTGGCGAGATCACGGTCTGTGAGGGTGCGGCCGCCGTGAAAGGGATCCTGAAGAACGCCGTCCGGACCGCCGTGGCGAATCAAGACGTGCCCCGGAAAGCCGATGATCTCGACGCTCTGTCCCGCGCGACGACCCACCGCGGCGTAGATGAGGCTAAGGCTGAGGGGAAGGCCCCGTCCGTGGTGGGCAACCCACGCGAGGTCGCTGTGGCGAGGGTGGTAGTAGTCCTCGGGTTCGCCGTCGAAGCCGTGTCCATCGTGAAGATGCGCCGCAAGCCGCTGGGACTTGAGGTCGGGGGATGCATCCAGGGTGAGGCCTGCGCTGAGTCCGTCGAGGCGTGCGTGAAACCCGGCGACGTCGACGTCCGGACTTCGATGACTTGCGAGGAGCACCACGTCCTCGAGGGGCGTCTGCGCGTCTTCGACCAAGCGTGCAAGGTCGCGGTTAAGGTCAGTCCCCAAGGAAGCTCACTTGGTTTGACTCCGAATCTACCTGGGCGACTGCGCCGAAGGGGAGCGCGCGGTTTCGTGGTCCGTGTCCGACGCCGAGTCCGGCGAGCACGGGCACGCCGAGGTCGCCAAGGCGTTCCCGAAGAACGTCGTCGGCTTCGATGCCTTTGGCGCCTGCGCAGCCGATGAACTCGCCGACAACGACTGCGCGAACGCGATGAAACCATCCGGCTTGGCGGAGTGTGGTGAGCATTCGGTCGATGCGGTAGGGCGCTTCGCCGACTTCTTCAAGGAAGAGCACCGCGTTGGTCAGAGGCGGTGCGAAGGGGGTGCCGACGAGGGAACAAAGGACCGCGAGGTTTCCGCCGACGAGATGTCCTTCGGCGAGATCACCGTCGCACCAAACGTCGAGATCGGTAAAGGGCGGATGCGTTCCCTCGAGCGCGGCGACCCACTGGGCACGCTGCAAATCGTCGGCGTTGCCGAGCCAAGCGACCATCGGTCCATGAAGGGACTGCACGCCAGCGCGTGCCCAAAGCGCGTGAAGAGCGGTGATGTCGCTAAACCCCACGAGCCATTTGCCAGCGCCACGAATCTCCGTGGTGGAGAGGTCTTCGAGAAGACGAGTGGACCCATAGCCTCCCCGGGCGGCGACGATCGCGGAGGTGTCGGGGTCGGCGAGGGCTTCGCGGAGTTCGCGTAGGCGTCGTTCGTCGCTTCCGGCGAGAAAGCCGTCGCGGGCGTGAATCGAGTCACCAACGCGAACTTCGTAGCGTTCACTGAGAAAGGCGACGCCGCGGTGAAACGCGTCCGCGTCGAAGGGGCCGCTCGGTGCGACCACACGAAGAACTGCGCCGCGGGTAACCCGTCGAGGTTTCGTGGTCCGCACGGGGTCATTGTAGCTCGCGCAGCGCCAGTTGGACATTCTCCGAGCATCGCGCAACTGTCGCCCCATGGGACGTTTGGGTGTGGTGCTTCTCCTTTTGCTTGGGTGCGGCGATGACGATGGTGCGTTCGACGCGGGCGCGGACACCGGAGTCGACGCGGTGGTGGATGTTGGCGCGGACTCCGGGGAAGACGCGGCACCGGACGTTCCCGAAGCGGACACCTGGACGAACTTTGCCGAAGCTTGGCTCGCGACCTATTGCGTCGAGTGCCATCCCGGATCGAGCGGAACGCGCGACTACACGACCCCCGACGATGTGATGCGGGACCAGGATCGCATTCGCTGCGGCGTCAGCCCGGATCGTCCGCTGGAGGGATGTGCAACTAGCCCGGCGCCTCGGCAGTTTCCGGTGGGTGGCGGCCCTCGCCCGGACGACGAGTCGCGTCGTCGCTTTGTTGCGTGGATCGAAGCCGGGCTGCCGTAGCCGGCCTAGAGGTGGACCTGAACGCCGAGCTTTGCCTCGACGATTCCCCAGAGGGTGAGTTCGTCGCCCACGTGCGTGGCCCAGCCGCCCTGGTACCGGTCGTGGCCGAGGTAGGCCGTTCCTTGAAGGTCGAGAAAGACGCTCGCCCAGCGTCCAAGCTGTGCTTCGAGGCCCGCGCCGGCATGCGCGCCAAAGTGCACGTCGTCGACTCGGTCGACCCCTTCTTGGTCCGGATGAAAGAAGCTGAAGACAGTGCAGAACCCGAAGAGCGGACGAATGCGCCAGTTCTCGCTAAGCCGAAACGGGATGTAGAGGTTGAAGACGATGGGGTGATCGTGCCGAAGGCCATCGCTCGCTTCCGTGCGGAGATGATCGCTGTAGACCTCGATGCCGATGGTCTCGCGAAACTCGTAGCGTAAGCGCGCGCCGGCGCCGCCCGCCGCGTAGGCTCCACCCCATCCCATGCCATAAATGCCGATGGCGAAGTTGCGATCAAACGCGCGGCGCTGGCTCCACGGTGTCTCGCCATCGCCGTCGGTGAGAAGACGAGCATCGGCCGATGCGGTGGATGCACCGAGCGCGAACAGAAGAATCGAAACGCGAATCATGAACCCTCCCAATGAAGCAGCAGTTGGCTACGGGAGCGGCGTCATTCACGGCGCGAACAAGAAAGTTGAGAACGAAAAAACCTCCGTGAAAGCGAGTTCACGGAGGTCCCAACGGTGGTTTACAGGTCGGTGCTATTCGGCGGCGTCGACGTCGTCGCTCGCGGTCACCATCGCCTTCAGGAAGTCGCGGTTCATGCGCGCGATGAAGTCGATGCTGATCCCCTTGGGGCAGGCCTTTTCACACTCGCCGTGGTTCGTGCAGCCGCCGAATCCTTCGGCGTCCATCTGCGAGACCATCTTGCGAACGCGACCCTGTCGCTCGGTCTGCCCCTGCGGGAGAAGCCCGAGGTGCGCGATCTTCGCGGACGTGAAGAGGCTCGCGGATGCGTTCGGGCACGCCGCGACGCACGCCGCGCAGCCAATGCAGGTCGCCGCGTCCATCGCCTGATCCGCGACGGGCTTCGGCACCGGAATCTCGTTCGCCTCCGACGCGGAGCCGGTGCGAATGGAAATGTAGCCGCCCGCCTGAATGATGCGGTCGAAGGCGCTTCGGTCGACGGCGAGGTCCTTGATGAGCGGGAGCGCGGTCGCACGCCACGGCTCCACCCAAACCTCGGTCCACCCGAGCTTGAAGATCTCACGGAGGTGCAGCTGACACGCGGTTGTTCGCTCCTGCGGTCCGTGCGCGTAGCCGTTGATGACCAGTCCGCACATGCCGCAGATGCCTTCGCGGCAGTCGTGGTCGAACGTGATCGCGGTCTTGCCGTCTTCGACAAGCTTCGTGTTGACGGTGTCGAGAAGCTCGAGGAACGACATATGTTCGTTCGCCTCGGCCTTGTAGGTCTCGAACTTGCCTGTGTCGCCGGCATTCTTCTGACGCCACACGTGCAGCGTAAGGGTGCGCGTTTCCATCTACTTGTAGCTCCGCATGGTGGGCTTCACGTACTCGAAGGAGAGGTCTTCCTTGTGCAGCGTCGGTTCGGCGAGGTCACCGCTGAACTCCCACGCCGACGTGTACTGGAAGTGCTCGTCGTCGCGCTTTGCTTCGCCGTCGATCGTGTGTTCGACGCGGAAATGACCACCGCAGCTCTCGTCGCGCTTGAGGGCGTCGATGCACATCAGCTCGGCAAGCTCAAGGAAGTCGGCAACCCGAAGCGCGTTTTCGAGGGTGGGGTTCATCTCGTCGGTGCCGCCGGTGACCCGCACTTCCTTTTTGAACTCCTCGCGAAGGGCAGGGATTTCCTGGAGGGCCTTTTCGAGACCTTCCTTGTTCCGGCTCATGCCGCAGTAGCGGTACATCAAAAGGCCGAGGCGCCGGTGGTAGTACGACGGAGGATGTGTCGGGTTCGGCGCGTTCATCACTTCATCGATGCGCTTTTGAACCTCGGTCTCGTACTTCTCGGCGAGGGCACGAATCTTTTCGAGCTGACGCTCAGCGTCCTCCTCCGTGAAGTTCCGGTCGGTCTTCCGCTTCTTTTCGACGGCCTCTTCAGTGAGCGGCTCGAAGTGGCGGACCGTACCGAGGTAGTTGCCGAGCGTGAAGGGAAGCACGAAGTAGCCGTCGGCGAGACCCTGCATGAGGGCGCTGGCGCCGAGGCGGTTTGCGCCGTGATCCGAGAAGTTCGCCTCGCCGCCGACGAAGAGTCCGTCGAGGTTGCTCATGAGGTTGTAGTCCACCCAGAGGCCGCCCATCGTGTAGTGGGTGGCGGGGTAGATGATCATCGGCGTTTCGTAGGGGTCGTCGCCGGTGATGCGCTGGTACATCTCAAAGAGGTTGCCGTAGCGCTCTTCGATTGCCTTTCGCCCCTTTTCTTTGATGGCGCGGGCGAAGTCGAGATAGACGCCGCGTCGCTTTCCGTCGTCGTCGAGGGCAGGGCCTACGCCGAGGCCATCGTCGCAGACGTACATCGCGTTTCGGGACGCGACGTCTCGGGGAACGAGGTTGCCGAAGGCGGGGTAGCGCTCTTCGAGGTAGTAGTAGCGGTCTTCCTCGTCGATCTTGCGGGGGTCTTTCGTGCAGTCGTCCGCGTCGCGAGGCACCCAGACGCGTCCGTCGTTTCGGAGCGACTCGCTCATCAGGGTGAGCTTCGACTGGTAGTCGCCCGAGGCCGGAATGCAGGTGGGGTGAATCTGCGTGTAGCAGGGATTCGCGAAAAAGGCGCCGCGCTTGTGGGCGCGCCAGGTCGCTGTGACGTTTGAACCCATCGCGTTCGTCGAGAGGTAGAAGACGTTGCCGTAGCCGCCGGTGGCGAAGACGACGACATCGGCGAAGTGCGACTCGATCTTTCCGCTGATGAGATTGCGGGTGACGATGCCTCGGGCGCGCCCGTCGTGAATGATCACGTCGAGGACGTCCATGCGCGGAAACATTTCGACCTGACCCGAGGCGATCTGACGCTCGAGGGCCGAGTACGCACCGAGGAGAAGCTGCTGCCCGGTCTGCCCGCGCGCGTAAAACGTCCGTGAGACCTGGGCGCCGCCGAAGGAGCGGTTTGCGAGAAGACCGCCGTACTCGCGCGCGAAGGGAACACCTTGGGCGACCGCCTGGTCGATGATGTTCACGCTGAGTTCGGCGAGGCGGTAGACGTTCGACTCGCGGCTACGGAAGTCGCCGCCCTTTACCGTGTCGTAGAAGAGGCGGTACACGCTGTCGCCGTCGTTCTGGTAGTTCTTCGCCGCGTTGATGCCGCCCTGCGCCGCAATCGAGTGGGCGCGGCGTGGGCTGTCCTGAAAGCAGAAGCACTTTACGTGGTAGCCGAGCTCACCGAGAGTTGCGGCGGCGGCACCTCCGGCGAGACCTGACCCGACGATGATGATCGGGTGGTTTCGCCGGTTGTGGGGAGCGACGAGCTTGCTGTGGGCCTTGTGCTCGGTCCAGCGTTCTTCAATCGGACCGGTGGGTTCGTGGGACTTCAGTTCCATCGGGATTCCTACAGCAGCTCTGGGAAGTTGAAGCGCAGCGTCGTGGGCTCGAGATAGCCGGCCATCACCGCGATCGGGAACGATAGGTTTCCAAGGGTCAAAAGCGCCGCCAGGCCAATGGCGAGGTCGCGGCGGAGGTGATTGTACTTGCTGTGGTTGGCGCCGAAGGTTTGAAACATCGACCAGATGCCGTGAAAGAGGTGAATGCCGAGCGCGATCACCCCGAGGACGTAAGGGACGACCACCGGCCAGTGCTGAAAGCCGCGCACCATGTTGTTGTACGGGTTGCTCGGCTCCCACTCGTAGCCTTCAATGCCGAAGATCGGGCCTTCTCCGAAGAGCATTCCGCCAAAGGTCAGGTGAGCGAGGTGGAAGACGACGTAGAAGAGGAGGATCGGCCCCGAGTAGTACATGGTCTTCGCGGCGTAGTCGGTCGCGATGTCGACCTTCTTCGCGTAGCGAGACGGGCGCGCCTCGTTCTTTCGGCGCCAGAGCTGGAAGGCCGAGTTGATGTGTACGAGGAACGAGAAAATGAGCGCGAAGCGAGCGCCCCAGAGGAGGGCGGGCACTGTGCGGAGCCAACGCGCGTACTCGTTGTATTCCTCGGGTCCGGCGTAGACTTTGAGGTTTCCGGTCAGGTGGCCGACGGTGAATCCAAGGAGGATCACGCCGCTTGCGGCCATCGCGGCCTTCTTGCCGATGGTCGTGCTGTAGAGAGTAAGGGCTTTCTGCATCTCAACGTCCCGAAAAGCTTGCCGCTGCGGGTTCCCACAGTCGGGTGCCTGGATCAAGGGAAAGGCCCGGGCTCACTTCCCGCTTGGGGGATCAATGTACTCGACAATCTCCCCTCGAAAGGTTCTTAAGGTCGTGCGAGGTCCGTGGCGAGCGATGATTGTCTCAGGACCGACGGGAACTTTGCCTTTGCCGCCGGGCGTATCGATAATGAATTTCGGTAGCGCGATCCCTGAGAGACGTCCTTGAAGCGCGGCCATTAGGTCGATCCCCCGCTGCACGGGAGTCCGCAGGTGACCCGTCCCGCGTACGGGGTCCGCCTGCAGTAGGTAGTACGGCCGGACACGCTGCGCGACGAGACCACGAAAGAGCGCTTCGAGGACACTGGCCTGATCGTTGATGCCGCGGAGAAGTACCGTCTGGTTCATGACGGGAATGCCGTGATCGACCAAGATCGCGAGCGCACGAAGAGCCGCAGGCGCGAGCTCTCGCGGGTGGTTGAAGTGGGTCATCACCCACACCGCCGGGTGCGTGCGCAGGGCGCGCGCGAGTTCGTCGTCGATCCGCTGTGGGATTGTCACGGGGGCGCGGGTGCCAACGCGTACCGTGAGAACGTGGTCGATACTTGCGAGGCGTTGGAGGATGCCGGTGACTCGTGACGTCGCCATGACCAAGGGGTCGCCCCCGCTGACGATCACGTCGCGAATCGTTGGGTCGTCCTCGATGTAGCGGAAGGCCTCTTCGAGGCGCGCCAGCGACCGTGCTCCGCCCCCATCACCCACCATTCGTGACCGCGTGCAAAAACGGCAGTAGACGGCGCAGCGATCGGTCGCGAGAAGGAGTACGCGGTCGGGGTAGCGACGCACGAGCTCCGGCGCGGGAGAGTGTGCTTCCTCGCCGAGCGGATCGCGAAGATCGCCCTGTACTTCATCCGCTTCGCTTGCGACGGGCACGACCTGCCGCCGAATGGGGCAGTTGGGATCGTCGCGATCGATAAGCGAGAGATAGTGCGGCGTGATGGACACCGGGAACCCGCCACGTTCGGCGCGAAGGATCCCGGTGCGCTCGTCGTCCGTTAGCCTCAGGTGGCGCTCGAGATCCTCGAGCGTTCGAAGGGCATGGCGGGCTTGCCAGCGCCAGTCTTCGTTCGCGTCGACGAGGTGGAGCACCGGCCTCAACTTAGAGGCGCGGACCGGCGGCCTTGATGGCGTCGCTGGCCTGGTCCTCGAATGTCTTGAAGTTATCCACGAAGAACTTCGCGAGCTTCTTGGCCGTCGCTTCGTAGGCGGCTTTGTCGGACCACGTGTTCTCCGGCCAGAGGATCTCATCCTCGACGTTTGGGCAGCTCGTCGGCACCGCGAACCCGAAGGTCGGATCCTCACGGGTCTCGGCTTTCGCGAGGGACCCGTCGTGAATCGCATCGATGATCGCGCGCGAGGCCTTGAGGCTCATGCGCTTGCCGGTCCCGTAGGCGCCGCCCGTCCAGCCGGTGTTGACGAGCCAGGTTTGTGCGCCGTGCTCCTTGAGGCGCTTGGCGAGAAGCTCGGCGTATTTGGTCGGATGCCAGACCATGAAGGGTGCGCCAAAGCACGCGCTGAAGGTCGGCTGCGGTTCGGTGACGCCCATCTCGGTGCCGGCGACCTTTGCGGTGTAGCCGCTAATGAAGTGGTACATCGCCTGCTCGGGGGTGAGCTTTGCGACGGGGGGAAGCACGCCGAAGGAATCGCAGGTCAGAAAGACCACGTTGTTCGGGTGCGTGCCCAGGCAGGGAATCTTTGCGTTCGGGATGAACTCGATGGGGTAGCTGCAGCGCGTGTTCTGCGTGATCGAAACGTCGGTGTAGTCGACCTCGCGACTTTGTGCGTCGTAGACCACGTTTTCGAGCACCGAGCCGTAGCGAATCGCTTGGTAGATCTCGGGCTCGTTTTCTTCCGTGAGGTCGATGGCCTTCGCGTAGCAGCCGCCTTCGATGTTGAAGACGCCGTTGTCGCTCCACACGTGCTCGTCGTCGCCGATGAGGCGGCGCTTCGGGTCGGCGGAGAGAGTGGTCTTTCCGGTGCCGCTGAGACCGAAGAAGATGCAGGTCTTGCCGTCGTCGCCTTCGTTGGCGGAGCAGTGCATCGAGAGATGCCCGGCCTTGGGCATCAGGTAGTTCATGATCGTGAAGACGCCCTTTTTCATCTCGCCGGCGTATTCGGTACCGAGGATGACGAGCTCCTTGCGCGCGAAGTTCAGCGCGACGCTCGTCTTGGACGTCATGTGTTCGGTGTAGCGGTTCGCGCTGAACGCGCCCGCGTTGAAGCAGACGTAGTCGGGCTCCCCGAACGACGCGAGCTGCTCCGGGGTCGGGCGAATGAGCATGTTGCGCATGAAGAGCGCGTGATAGGCGCGCGAGCAGATGATGCGCACCTTGATCTGGTGGGTCGGATCCCAACCCGCGAAGCCGTCGATGACGAAGAGGCGCTTGCGCGTGTTGAGGTAGTCGATCGCGCGCTCGCGATTGATCATGAAGGTGTGCTCGTCGACGGCGATGTTGACGTCGCCCCACCACACGTCTTCTTTGGACGATGCCTCTTCAACGATGCGTTTGTCGCTCGGGCTGCGTCCTGTCTTTTCACCGGAGAAGGCCATGAGCGCACCCGTCGCGCTGATGGCGGTTCCCTCTTCGAACTGAAGGGCGAGCTCGTAGAGCTGTCCGGGCGAGGGATTGCGGTGCAGGGTCGCGACTTGAATGCCGTAGTCGGCGAGCGAGAAGGTCATGCGGGCGCGTTCCTTTTCGTGAGGGGCAGCAGGCGGCGAGACCCTAGCTCGATCTTCCGCGTCGCGCCGGCTCCTGTTGTGGATTTTTCCCAGCGAAGGTGACTCAACGCAGGGTGACGTTGCAGAAAGCGTGCGATCGACGGTAGATCATCCCATGCGCTGGATGATCGCGGTTTCGCTGATGGTTGCGGCTTGTGGCGGGGAGAGCGACGGGCGCAACGTGGTGATGGTTCCTCCGGAAGAAGGTTCACCGGAATCCGCCGGTGGTGAAGGAGGACTTTCCGACCGGCCTTCGAGCGTGACGATCGGGTCGCCCGCACGGCGGACCGTCGCGGAGAGCTGGCAGCAGGAAGCCGCCGACCTTCACCTTGAGGTGGCGCAACGTGACGACGAGCTTTCCACCGCATTGCGAGGTGATCGTTGCCCCGCGGCGGAAGACATTCGCGATCGAATCTGTGATCTTGCGGGACGGATTTGTGACATCGCCGAGCAACATCCCTACGACGATGACACCGTGCAGCGCTGCAACGACGCGGAAGGCCGCTGCTCGAGGGCGAGCGAGCGAGTGAGCGCTCGATGCGAGTACTGACGATTCTGATCCTCGTCCGCGTGAGTTAGCGCACTTCGCGGTTTCGGCGAACCGTTCGAAGGCGGCGGTGGGCCGTCGCGTCTCGAAGGTGAACCGGAGGCGCCTGGAGGCGGGGAACTCAGGAACTTGGCCCGAGAAATCCAGGTTGATACGCAGGTTCGGTGGTCGCTCTTGCTCCCCGATTTGCTCGTGTGCCGCGCTTTGGCCTTCGGCGGCAGCTCGTGGGGAGCCTGCTGCGAACGGCGGCGAACGGGCTGACGGACCGAGATCCCGTTCAGCTTCGCGAGACGCTCGATCGGCTTGCGCGCTGGGCGCCGGCACCGGCGGGAGTCGACCAGCAGGTGGGCATCCTCGGCGGTCAGAAGGCGGTGTGGACGACGCCGCGGGCACTTCGCTCGAAGGAGACCATCCTTCATCTTCACGGCGGAGGGTACGCTACGTGTTCGCTCGCGACCCACCGGGGCATGCTCGCGGATCTCGCGCGCGCGACCGGTCGTCAGGTGGTTGCGGTCGAGTATCGCAAAGCCCCCGAGCACGCGTTTCCGATTCCCGTTGACGACTGCGTGCGCGCGTATCGCGCTCTTCACCGGCGTCATTCGAACCTGGTGCTGAGTGGTGACTCGGCAGGCGGCGCTCTCGCGTGTGCGGTGGTGCAGCGCGTTCGAGGGACGTGGACGCGTCTTCCGCGGGCGCTGGTTCTTCTTTCGCCGTGGGCGGATCTTCGCTGCACCGGCCGCGACACCGGCGTGGACTACGTCAAGCCCGACGCGCTGGCGCGCTTCGCTTCGTACTATCTGCAGGGTGCGGACCCGGACCATCCGGAAGCGTCGCCGGTGAACGCGAACTTCGAGGGGTTTCCTCCGATGTTGATCCAAGCGGGGGGCGCCGAGTTGATTCGTCCGGGGATCGAGCGGATGGCGCGACGGGCGCGGCAAGCACGGGTGCCGGTGCGCTTTGAGATGTGGGATGGGATGTTCCACGCCTGGCACGGGTTCTCCGCGTTCGTTCCGGAAGCGAAGGAAGCGTTTCGCGCGATCGGGACCTACCTCGACGAGAGCTGATGTTCTTCGCGGGGCTCGGGGCGCGTTTTTCGCAGCTCTTTGACGTAGACCTGTCCGAGTTTGAGGAGCTCGCGGACGACCTCTCGCTCGACGCGACGCAGGCGCAGTGGCTCCTGCTCTCCGAGTGCCTCGCGGAGCTGGACGTTGAGGCGGTGACGCCGACGCTGGATGCGATGCTGGTCGCGGTTCATCCCCGGCGTCGCCTTCCTGGCTTCGAGGCGGATGTGATCTACGAAACGTTGACCCCGGACGGGTTTCCCGCCGAAGCGCGAGCGCTCTTCGAGGAGGCGGTGCTGGTCGGCGTGAACTCCGGCTACGATCCGCACGAAGGTTTCGAGACGCTCGAAGCGCTCGTCTTTGCGACCGGGAAGTCGGCACCTGGGGAAACGGGCACAAAGACGTTCCACCTTGTGACGCGCGAGAAGGTCCAGACGTTCAAAACGCCGCTGGAGTTTCTGGATGCGTTTGCGCCGCACGACTGGATACGAATGTAGGTCGTCTGCTCTGGCGACATCGGATCGTGACAATCGGATCGTAGCCGCACAGCGGATCTGACAACGCGCGTTCACGCGTCGTCGTCGAAAACTACGTGCTTTTGTCGCGAACTGCGATGGTTTGAATCCTGCATCGCTCACTTCCTAGGAGCTCACCATGATTCGCCTTGCTGTTGTTTGTCTCGCGCTGTCGTGGGCCGGTGTTGCCGCCGCCGACGTGGGTACGTTTAACCTTCAAACGGGGGCGACCCAGCTCGATGTTGTCGGGGAGACGAAGTGGCGTCCGACGTTGCGCGCTGATTTTGCGTTTGATGTTTGGGGGCCGCTTCAGGCAGGAGCGTTTGCGCAGGTGATGGCGTCGGGGCTTCCGCTTCGGAGTCCGCGTCTTGGTGGGGGATTGCTGGTGGCGCTACGACCGGAGATTCCCGTGGTGCGGCTTCGTCCTTTGTTGGAGGCGTCCGCGGGGCGAATGCAGATTGCGATTGGGTCGGGGGAACGAGAGTCCGCGTGGGTGACCTCGGTAGCCGCGGGGCTTGGGATCGGTCTTGCGCCGAATACGTTCTTGGAAGCGCGGGTGACGCATAGTTGGCTGCATCAGCTTCCGACGAATACGCGGCTTGAGAATCGGACGTGGTTGGTGAGCGTCGGTATTGGGGTTGATATCGATTAGATATTGATTCGTCGGTTTGGCTCTTCGGCTCGGTTCTTCGGTTCGGTTCTGCGGTTCGGTTCTTCGGTTCGGTTCCTCGGTTCGGTTCTGCGGTTCGGTGCTGCGGTTCGGTTCTTCGGTTCGGGTGATCTTGAGCGGCCGGTCGGGAGCGGGGCAGGGGGTTCCCTCCTGCTGGAGCCTTCGCTTCGCTTCGGCTGCGCGACGCGCACAAGCTTCGCTTGTCGCGACGCTGGCCAGACAGTCGGTCACCCCCTGCCCCGCTCCCTCCCTTCCGGTCTCTTGTTCCGTTTCTGGTGATGGGCTTGGACCGCCGAAGCGGGGGTTGGGTCTCTGCTCGGGCG
>JBCDAA010000018.1:0-46096 GCA_039186435.1 Myxococcota bacterium
CCACGGATGAAATGGAGTTAGCCGGGCGGGACCACATGGAACTGGAGTTAGCCCGGGACCACACATGGAACTGGAGTTAGCCAGGCTGATTTTATTGACTTCGCGGAGTGGGGCGGTTAGGGTTTGGGGGTGCCTCGGTGGGGCTTCCGGAAATAGAAGTTAGCCGGGCTGTTTTTATTGACATCGAGGAGCGGGGCGGTTAGGGTTTGGGGGTGCCTCGGTTGCGCTCGGAACGGTTGGACGTTGACTCGACGCCTTATTACCACCTGACTTCGCGGTGTGTTCGGCGCGCGTTTCTTTGCGGGAACGACCCGGCAACGGGAAAGGACCTGAACTATCGGCGGGAGTGGGTGGAGGAGCGACTCTTCGCCCTCACATCGATTTTTGCGGTGGATCTTCACGCCTACGCGGTGATGTCGAACCACTTCCACATCGTCGTCCGCGTCGACAAAGAGCGCGCCGAACGTTGGAGCGATCAGGAGGTCGTGCGCCGCTACGGAAAGCTCTTCCGTTTCAAACCGCAAGAACTCGAAACGCGATCCGCTCGCGATAAGAAAGCGCGTATCGCCGTGTGGCGGGAGCGACTCTGGAGCCTCTCCTGGTTGATGCGCTGCCTCAATGAGACCATCGCCCGCCGCGCCAACGCCGAAGAAGACTGCACCGGCCACTTCTGGGAAGGCCGCTTCCGCTGCCAGCCACTCCTCGACGAAGGCGCGCTCCTTACGTGCATGGCCTACGTCGACCTCAACCCCGTGCGCGCGGGCATCGCAAGCTCCCTCGAGAAGTCGGAGCACACCTCCATCGCGAAACGCATCGCGCAGCTCGATACCGCGATGAAATCCAGCGAGCTCCCAGTGCCCAAGGGCCTCACTCCCTTCGCCGAACAAGTGCCCGCGCGTTCCCGCAGAATCACGGTACCGATGCACTACGTGGACTACCTAGAGCTTGTCGCATGGACCGGCCGCGCGATTCGCCGAAAGGGGGGCACGTTGAAAGGCGAGCCCGCACTTCTCGCGGAGCTCAAAATTCGCAAAGATGCGTTTCTCGCGATGATGAAACGTCATGGTCTCCCGACGGCGAGCGTTCTTGGTCGCCTCGACCTCGTCGATTCCTTCGCCGAAGCGCAGGGCAAGCACTGGGTGCACGGGAAGGGCGCGTCCGAGAGGTTGTTTCACCCGGGCGCCTAAAACTCCCTTCGAATGGCCGCAGCATCCTCTATTGCCGCCGCGACCATCGAGTCGGCCCCCTGTCCACTCCGCGACCGGAGTCCCTCATGCTTCCGTTGTCGTCTCCACACGCGAGTGGCGTCATGAGACTCGAGAAAATGAATGGACGCGGCATTCTCTATGCTTGTCAGGGTTCGCGCGGGAGGTCGGCGCGGGAGCCCCACTCGGCCCAGCTTCCATCGTAGAGACGGACGTCCTCGTACCCGAGCGATCGAAGTACGACGTAGCTCACCGACGCGCGCGAACCCGTTTGGCAGTAGGTGACGATCGTCTTGTCGAGTGCGAGCGGCGTGTAGAGGGCTGCGAGATCGCTATCGGAAAGCAGCAGTCCTGCGTCGACGTTGCGGTTCCAGTCGACGCTTACCGCGCCGGGGATACGACCCGCGTTGTACTCGGCGCTGCTCCGAGCATCGATGAGGTTAAACCTCTCGTCCGCGAGGCTCTCAAGCACAATGTCCGCACTCACGCGAACCCTGGAGACCACCGCATCGATGCCATAGGTCGTTGCAGGTGCCGAGGATGCCCCGGACTCGGTCGGACCCGCCCACGCCGCAAACCCGCCGTCCAAGAACGACACGCGTTCGTGACCGAAGTACTCGAGGGTCCAAACCAGACGGGCTGGGGTTGTCGTGACACTTTCCCCGTAGACCACCACGTGTGCGTCGCGGTCGATGCCCGCAGCGGAAAAAACGCTCTCGGCACCCGCCGCGTCGACGACTTGACCGCCGACTCCATCGACGGTGGTGCGAAGCTCGCTGACGTTGACCGAAAGCGCCCCGGCGATGTGGCTGGTCTCGTAGCTCGAACGCGTGTCGACGACCTGAACCGACCCAAGGTTGTCCTCCAGCCACGTCGCATCAACCACGATCGGGACCGCATCGGATTCCATCGCGGAATCACCTCCTGCGTCAGTGGCCACGAACGCATCGAAGCCCGCGTCCGGCGTGTCGGGAAGCGCGGCGTCACGCTCTCCCGCGTCTGGGGCGAAGCTCGCGTCATCGCCACAAGCACTAAGAAGAAGAAACGCGCAGAAAACTCGAACCATGACGCCTAGAGTCACCGCCGCGCGAAATGGATTCGGCGAAGCGGACGAATCGACGACTGCTTCCTCGGATGTCATAGACCTGCAGATTCAATGAAGAGCGCTGCACTTTTGATCGGAACGAATCTGGCCGTGATGGCTGTCCTCGGGGCCATTTTTGCGGGCCTACAGGTCGCCGGCGTTCTTCCCCCGATGGGGGCGGGCCAGACGCTGCCGCTCATTCTCATGGCTGGCGTGTTTGGTTTTGGTGGCGCGGCCGCGTCCCTCTTCATGTCGAAGTCTCTCGCCAAGCGGCGCCTTCGAATGATCACGGCACCCCAGAGCGAGATGGAGCAGTGGCTGGTCACGACCGTCGCGCGTCAAGCGCAGGCCGCCGGGATCAAGATGCCCGAGGTGGGCATCGAAAACGCGCCGCACATGAATGCGTTTGCGACGGGACCGTCGAAGAACAACTCGCTCGTCGCCGTCACGACGGGCCTGATGCAGGGCATGACGCGAGACGAGGTGGAAGCGGTGCTCGCGCACGAGGTTTCCCACGCCGCGAACGGCGACATGGTTTCGATGACGCTGGTCCAAGGGGTCGTTAACACGTTCGTGATCGTCTTTGCGCAGCTCCTTGGCACCGTCATCGACAACATGCTCTCGGGCGGACGAAGTCGGCGCCGGGGGATCGGCTTCACCCTCGGCTACATGATCGCGCAGACCGTTCTCGGTTTTCTCGCCACGATCATCGTGCGCTGGTTCAGTCGCTATCGTGAGTTTCGCGCGGACGCAGGGGCCGCCAAGCTGAGCTCCGCCCCGAAGATGATCGCTGCGCTCGAGCGCCTTCGAAGCCAAACGCCCCCGCCCGCGGACGCCCGCGCGGTCCTCGGAATCCACGGAGGCATTCGCTCCCTCTTTGCGACTCATCCGCCGCTCGAAAAGCGCATCGACGCCCTTCGGGGCTAGGTCGTCACGGCGCGGGCTGGCACACGCCCGCGACGCATTGGTCGGTTCCGCTGCAGACCGTTCCGCAGCTTCCGCAGTTGGTGTTGTCGCTCTGACGATCCACGCAGCGGAAGAAGTCTGCGGGGGTCGGTGCGTCCTCGCTTCCCGAGAGCTGAATGCCTCCGGCGGACGCAGGCACGTTGCAGAGGTTCGCGGGGTCACAGCAGAATCCCCTTCCGCGATCCTCGCCGAAGGGCGGTACGAAGCACCGGTCCGGAACCGCTGCGTTTCGGTCGATCGCGGCTCGAACGATGTTTCCGCCGCAGGCAACGCCGCGGTCGCTACAGATGCCACGGCAGCCCAATGCAACTGTGGTGGTTCCGTCGACGAGATCGTCTGGATGGCAGATGCGTCGTGCGCCGCCCGGCATTCCGATGAGCCGAGAGCGCGTGTTGGCGATGGGTCCAAACCGAGGTCCCGTTGCTGCGGCCGCTCGTCCCGCTCCGCAGAGATCAGGACGTCGCGTATTGAAGGAGGGAAACTGTCCGTCCGTTGAATCGTTCGCGAGGACGAGCTCCAGGCCGTCAGGGCGAATGTTGATTCGCCGAAGCTCCGAGCGAAGCTGTCCGCAGCGGTACTCCGCGACCTCGCTCGCGACATCGGTGCGCCGGCGATCTGCGTCGAAACCCACGCAGCGGTGACGGCGTCCGCCGAGGGTGTCGAAGCGGTCAGTGCAGAGGGCGTTGCTCGGAATCGTTTCGCCCGTGACCGGATGCGTTCGGCCGCAGAGCGGCATGTCCTCGTAGTCGATCCCGAGGGCCGCGGAGGGAAGGTTGACGGCACCCACGTTGACGAGTTCGTTGAGGACGCCGTCGAGGCGGCGTTTGATCGCGCCACCGATCATTTGGCGGAGAAAGTGGTTGAGCGAACTGTGGTGGCAACCGGTGTCCAGGCCACCACGGACGAATACGATCTCGGGCACGAAGTCGTACGCGCCGCGAATGGACCGCGTCTCTCGCGTTCGCCGCTCCATGGACGTCACGGGCGAGCCGCTCGCCGAGAAGAGATGCTCGCAGATGTAGTCGGTCCCCTCCGGATGGCAGACCTCGGTGCAGTCCGTCACGTTGCCTTCGCCAAAGCGACCCTCGAGTTCCGTGATGAGGTTGGGGAGGCACTCGTGGGGCGTGGTACGAAAGTCGAAGCGATCTTCAAGTTCGCCGAGAAAGGTCGGCTCGACGGAGGGGTTACGCCGAAGCCGAAGTCCAATGTTGAGGCGGATGATGCCGCCGGGACATCCAAACGCTTCGCCGTCGGTCACGCCGTACTGAAGAAAGACATGGACCTGATCGTCGTCGGCGGAGCGACCGTCCGGCCCGGCGCCGCTATGAAGGATCGGCGTGATGTGCGCGTCCTGCAGCGTCAACGGTTCGCTCCCGAAGATGCCGAACTGCGGTTCCACAAGGAAGCGGCTCACGGTCATCGCAAGCGCGTCGGTGATGTTGGCCCAGGTGATCAAGTCGCTGCACGCGCCGCCGTGGTAGACGCGCACCGACTCCCACGTGTTGGGGGGAAAGCCCGGAGGCGCCGCGATCGAGGCGGTATCGAAGAAGACGGGCAAACCATCGACGGTAGGAAGCTGCGCGAAGGCGTGTGCGACCGTGGAGCCCGCAGGCGGCCAGCTCTCCGACGCCGAAGGCAGAAAGCCCGGGGGGTCGCCAGGCGGTTGGCGGTCGCTCCAGGTGCCCGTCAGATCTCCCTGGAGAAGAAAGACGTGGTGATCGGGGGAGTTGTAGTCGACCTGATCGATGTTCCCGGAGAACCCGCCGAGCTCCGCGACGCCCGCTCCGGTGTTTCCTTCGCGAGGCACCGCAAACACCAGGCGATCGTTGCCGTTCAAGAGGCCCACGTAGTCGCCGTCGCAGCTGTCGCCGCCAAAGAGCGAGCCTTCGCGTCCCTGTGGGTCGGAGGAGCACGAACGACAGATGCCTTCGATGGGCGTGAGACCCGGGCAGCACCCGAACGCCTCGACTTCCTGGCCTTCCTGCGCGCACGGAACGCAGCTTCCCGCGGAGCAGATCGCCGACCCGTCGCAGCAGTCATCGTTGGAGGTGCAGGAGGCCAGGAAGGCTCGGCAGCAGGTGAACTCGCCGCTCCCGTCGGCACCTTCGCGGCACTCCGAAGAGGGATCCGCGCAGGCAAGTCCCTCTCCTTCGGGGTCGCAGCGAGTTCCGTTGGCGAGGCCCGGCGGGTCGCAAAGGAACTGGGGGTCTTCGGGCGTGATCGCAAACTCGCCGCCCGCGGGCACCAGGCTCTCGTGAGGAAGACACGAGGCTTCGCCCGCGTCGCAGTCACACAGTTCGGGGCGAGGGTCGTCGACGCTCTCACCGGTGCAGGTGCGAAGACAGCGCGGCCCAGTGGAGGTGTCCGCGCAGAGCGTACCCGCTTCGCAGGGAAGGCACTTCGGATCGTCGATGTTGCTATCGCAGCCTTCCCCTTCGCGTTGCGGAAGCCAGCAGTGGCCCGCCGCGTCCGCGGGAACGCCTCGAAGGTGCGGGTCTTCCGTTTGCTCCGGACAGTTGCTCATGCTGAGGCAAAACGTTGTCGGCTCACACTGATGCGAACGTTCCGGGTCGCAGACGCCGGGCGCGTTTCGAGCGGGCTGGCATCGCCCGATCCGCTCGGGGTCGGGGCTGTCCGCGAAGGGCGCGCAGGTATAGCCGTCGCCTGCCGCGTCGCCGCCCGGACAGCGCCAGATGTCGACGGTGGGCGACGAAAAGAGTTCGTCGTCGCAATCATCCAGCGCGCAGAGCACTGATTCGTCCACGATGTCGCCGTCGAAAACCGGCACGCAGAAGTTGATGCAGCTCCGCGATTCGCCGTCGGCGCATTCCCCGTCGAAGGGACATCCAGGCGGAGTCGGGCTGCAGTCCGCGCCCACTAGAGTGGTGAGCGCGAGAACGACCAAGGGGACATGGGTGCGGAGCATGAGGGCTCCAGTTGCAAGCCTTGCGCCGCCCTGTGCCGGGAGGTTTTTGCTCTTGGTGGGACGCGCGCTGCCTTTCGAGTGCAGGGCTGGCGCACTTCATGTGCAGCCCGAGGTCCTTGGTGCGCAGCCTAGCTGTCGTGCATCACCTAGCGCGGCAGGATGGTGGTCATGTACGCGGGCGCGTCTCCGCAGAGCTGGGTCGCTGCAAAGCCCGGTTCCTCGGCACGTTCCCCGAACGGTCGCGCGTTGCCGGTGTCCATGAGGCAGCCGGGCTGGTCCCCTGGGTTGTGAAAGACCGTTCGTGAACCGAGGGGATCGGCGAGGCCAAAACTATGGCCGAGTTCGTGGGCGGTGGTTTCTCCGATGACGCCGGCAAGGGCGCGAAGGGCGCGGGCCACGACTGCGGCGCGCTCGCCTTCGCCGCGAACTTCCCCCACGGTGGCCGCCTGATCGCGGACGGGCGCGAAGATCTCGTCAAAGAGAGGATCGGGTTCGGGGCCCGCGCCAAGGCCTGGCGGTGGGTCCTCCGAAAAGCCGAGAAGCGATTCGACGAAGACGCCGCCGTAGCCCGGAAACCCGTCGCGCTGCGTCTCGGCGTTGGCGCCGCCGATCGCGTCGAAGAGACGGAGGTTGCCCACGTCTTTGCCGGGGGTGTTGTCGTAGCCAAAGAGCCCGCGCCCGTTGGGATCTGCCCCGCCGATCTCGACCACCGAGTAGCCGCTTACCGAGTAGTCGTCCGGCTCGACCAGGCGGACCTCCACGTTCCACTCGGCAAAGACACCGCGCACTCGCTCGGCGACCAGCTCTTCGATGCTCCCCGCGGCGGCGCCGAGTCCGAAGAGCGCGAGGCTGTCGTAAAACCCGGGAAGAAAACGGAGCCAAACCACCTGCTTTGGAGCGCCGAGAACAAGGGTGATCGGCGCGCTGTCTCCGGTGACCTCGACGTCACCCTCGATTGCAATCGGCAGGATCGTTCCCTCGAAACGGCCGCGCGCGACGCCAAAGAGTTCGTAGACGAGCCGATCGTCCTGAAGCACCGCGCGGAGGGGGCCGACCAGCTCGCTTCCCGACACCGCTCCAAGCACGATCTCGGTCGCCGGAATCGGCGTCGCGGAGCCTCCTTCCGGCGTGAGCATTCCTTCGGCCCGAAGAAGCGTCACCTGATCCTCGCCAAAGAGAAACCCGGCGCCGCGTACGCGAACGAGCTGTTCAGGCGTGACGTTCTCCGGCGAGACTTCGAACACCGCTGGCGGCTGAAAGTCGAGAGTGGTCGAGAGCGGATCCGTCGTTTGAGGCGTAGCCCCCACCTGCGTGGAGCGAAGCGCAATCGTTCCTTCAAAGGTTCCCGGCTCCGGGCCGCCGATCGCGGTGGTGAGCAAGAGCGTGCCGCGAGAGCGCTGCCCCTCTTCGGCGAGGCGAACGGGAAGGACGACATCGACCGGTACGGTGGCATCGGCCGTAAACTCGCCGACAACAAGCGCCTCAACCTCTCCCTCTGCGTCTTCCAGAAAGCCCTCGCCCTCCAGGATCGCTTCTTCGTTTCGAAACACCGACCCCGAGGGCACGCGCGCGAGGTCGATCGGCAAAGTCTCGGCGAGATCGAGCCGAAAGGGAAACGCTTCGCTGATCGCGCCGGCACCTTCGAGAACGAGCTCGACTTCGTGTGCACCGTTTCCGAGCGCGGCGAGAAGCGCGGCGTCGACCGCAAACGCTGCCCCGGCTTCGGTGCGTTCCGCGAGCGCTAGCGAGACGCTCGTCGGCAGAACGCGAAGCGTTGGACTTTCGCCCGCGCTGTCGAGATTGGTGGCGGTCAGTTCCAGGCGCGTTCCAACGACCTGCGGTGACGTCGCGGTGACGCTGAGGATCTCCGGAACGATCCGCATCTCGACGGTCGTGTCGTCGCCGCATCCAAGGGCGAAGAGCCCCGCGAGGAGAACGGCTCGCCTCACATGTCCCCCACGCACACCGAGCGGTCGCCGCGATCGATCGTGGCTTCGACGGCGCAGCGATACCCCTCCGACAAACGGCAGACGTCGGCGCTTTCCTCGCAGGCGAGCGCGCAGAGGTTGAATCCGAGCCCGGAGTCGATGCAGTGGGTGCCGCTCTCGCAGTCGCTGCTCGACTCGCACCCTTGTCGCGCGCAATAGCCGCCGGGCCACGGTGCGCACGCACGCTGACCGCCGCAGTCCGCAAAGGTGGTGCAAGCGTCGCCGTTTGTGCCGCTTCCGCGGCGGCCGCAGTAGCGTCCCTCCCAGAACCACTTGCACGCTTCGGCGCTCCGGCAGCTCGCGTTGATCGTACACGTCTCGCCACACTCGCTCGGCGTTGGGTCGATGCCGGCGTCCGGGCAGATGTGATCGGCCGGGCAGGTTGAGCCGCTGCATACGCGCGCTTCACACGCGCCCGCGTTGCAGACTTCGCCGATGGGGCAGTCGCGGCTGGAGGTGCAGCTCGCATCCGGGGTGACCTCGACGCTTCCAAGGTACGCGCTCGTGTCGGAGCCCACCCCAAAGACGCGAATGGCGTAGTTGCCCGGATCGCTCACGCGCAGACTGATGGACTCTTCTTCGCCAATGTCGCGGGAGCTTCCGACGACGCGGTCTTCGGGATCGCGAAGTTCGAGGTCGAGGTCAGCGCTCTCAAAGTCCTCAATGAACAACAGCACGTCGATGGTGGATGGACCGTCGACGGGCACGCGAAAGTAGTCGTCGTCTGCGGGACAAACCGTGCCTTCGAAATCCGCGGTGCCGCTCGCAAAGGTCAGGGCGGTCGCAGCGCTCGCCGTATCGTTTTCTTCGCTGGCGTCGTCCGCGCAGCACATCACAGGATCGGGCGTCGCGGCGACGTTGAGGCGGTAGCCGTTCTGCGCGCCCTCGTAGCCGAGCACCTGAACGAACGACGCGCCCGCGTCGGAGAAGCAGTGCTCGACCTCTTCGCGGTCTTCCTCGCTCGCGCTGTTGTCGACGATTCCGTCCGCGTCCTCGAGGCGAAGGTCGAGGTCGCCTTCCGCGTGCACGAATCCATCGAGAGTTGCGACGACGCGCGTGCCGGCCGCGACGTCAACGCGGACGTAGTCAGGGTCGCCACTGCAGATCTGGCCGTCCGTGATGGCGCTCGCGTAGGGAGTCGCGCTCGCCGTGTCGTCGTCGTCTTCGCGGCCATCGTCGAGACAGTCGCCACCGCCCCCGCAGACCTCCGCGACCGGTCCACAGCCGGCCAGGACCGCGCCTTCGGTGGTTCCGGTCGCGCCGCAGCTGCCGACCGCGCACATGCCGCTTCCGGAACAGGACGGAACGCAGCGCGCGCCTCCCGCTGCGGTTGCACAGAGGCCGCTCTCGCACTGCGTGGATTCGCTACAGGGTTCGCAGTCGGAAAGGCCGCTCCCTCCCGTGCCGCGCACCGCGACAAACTCCCGAAGAGGACTGTCCGTTCGGTTGTCACAGGTCGCGCCGGACGCGTCGTCGTTGTCGGTGGCGCTCACGACGATGAAGACTCGCTGCTCTTCGCCATCTTCGAGCCCGAGGGACGGGATTCGAACCGCCCAGTCGCCCGAGCTCGGCGCGAACACCAGCTGCTCGAAGGTTGTGACGTCCGGGTTCGCCGGATCGTCGGGTTCGCTGGTCGTGTAGAAGAGGAGCGGCGCATCGCGAAGTCCCTGATCATCGGTGACGGAGACACGTACTTCGTATCCGGTTGCCGACGTGACGCGCGCTTCGTTGTCGGGCGACTGAAATGCGATCACCGGGGGGTCGCCCGGGCAGCCAGGCTTGGCCTCCGTGCGAAGGACCACGATGTAGTCCTGCTCCGTCGGCGGATGGTCGCGGTCGTCGGCCAGCATCGGAATGGTCCAACGTTCCTGGGCGGCGATCTGATCGGCGCTGGGACACCATTCGAAGCCGCCGCTCTTGGGGTTGTCCTGAAAGAGGTCGGCGCCTTCGGGGAGAGGTCCGCGCGCGGCGATGGTGACCTCGGTCGAGTCGTCGTCGCGGATTTCGATGTCGAAACGAACGCAGGGATCGCGGCCGAGGTCGAAGCTGCCTCCAGCGCCGGGCCGAATGAAGACCGGCGCGGCGTCGTCCGCGGGCGTGACCGTGATGAGAAGAGGCTGCTCGTCGACGACGGTGGTGCCGCGGAGGAGCTGGATTGTGAACTCCTGCGTGCCCACGTGGCTGGCGAGCGGCGTCCAGCGAAACACGCCGCCTCCGCCGCTTCCCGAAACCGTTGCGCGGAGGCCTGGAAGCTCGGGAGCCACGAAATCGAACGAGAGCGCGTCGCTGCCGTTTTCGACCGTGAGTTCCACCACCAGGGTCTCGTTCACGGCGGCCGTGCGCGGAGAAATGGGTGCGAGCGTCGCGCTTTCGGAGCCACCTCCGCAGCTCGCGAGCACCACAAAAAGACTAAGAAAGCGTCGATTCACGTCGGGAGAATATCATCCTCGGTCGCTTGCGCTCATGGCCAGCGGACTGGCCATTCCTGCCTCTGGGTGGCCAGTCGAGTTGCCGCGAGGACCCTCACGAGGTGTGAATTTTCCGAGGCATGGTCACCTTTCGAGGTGGCACGACGCGTGCTCTAATCGCCGGCTATGAACGTTCGCAGACTACTCGTTCCGGTTTTTGCGCTTGGCCTCTCCTGCGGTGGCGGCGGCGAAGACCCGATGATGCCCGGCCTGGAAGACGACCTCTTCGGTCTCGATGATCAAGACGTCGTGCGCATGGGCGCTCCGTCGAACGACGCGCTTCCGGTGGAAGGCAAAGCGGACGAGGTGCTGCCGGTTCGTCTTGATCTCGTCGCGACGCAGTCGCCGGTGAAGAGTCAGGGGAGCCGCGGGGTGTGTTCCATCTTCGGAACCGCCGCGTACATGGAGCACCTCTACATCGTGGACGGCACACTCCCGATGCCCGACTTCAGCGAGCAGTTCTTGCAGTGGTCGGCCAAGATTGAAAACGGTTCGTTTCCGAACACTTCCGGGTCGAACTCGTCGTCGAATCTCCGAACACTTCGCCGCTTTGGAACGGTGCTTGAGTCCGACTGGGCGTACGAGTCGCGCGGCTGGAGCAGCTCGAACGACGAGCGCTGCACGGGCGAAAGCGATCAGCCGACGATTTGCTACACCAACGGCGAACCCCCCGCGAGCGCTCTTGCGGCGCAGCGCTGGTTCCTTCCCTCGGGCGGTCGCTGGATCAACAGCAGTGCGCGCTCGATCAAGTCGCACATGGTCAACACCAACACGGCCGTGCAGGCGGGCGGCGACTTCTACTACCAGGCGTGGGGCCACGGCGCTTCGCGCATTCCGCGCTACAGCGGCTACCGCAGTCTCGGCTACGTCGTGACGCCGAACGAAGCGGACATCGCGTCGTCGAACGAGCACCGTGCAGGTCACTCGTTTCTGCTTGTGGGCTTTGACGACGAGCTCGAGGTGCAGGCCATCGACGAAAACGGCGAGCTTGCCGTCGACGAAGCCGGCGAGCCGATCATGCAGCAGGGGTTCTTCCTCTTCAAAAACAGCTGGGGCACCGGCTGGGCCTCGGACAACCCCTTCGGCGCGGGCTACGGCTGGATCTCCTACGAGTACACCGAGCGCTTTCTCAGCACGTATGTCGCAGAGGTTCCGGAGCTTGAGCTTGAGGAGATCTGCGGCGACGAGCGCGACAACGACTACAACGGGCAGACCGACTGCTCGGACCCGGCGTGTGCGTCCGACCGCGCGTGCATCGATCCGGCGGGCAGCTACGAGAGCGCGCCCGGCGCCGCGATTCCGGACAACGACGCGGGCGGCGTGAGCGACACCATCGCGGTCGCCGACGCTGGGACGCTGAGCGGAGTGAGCGTCGAGGTGGAGATCAGCCATAGCTACCGCGGGGATCTCACGGTCGTCCTCGAGCACGCCGGACAGAGCGTGACGCTCTTCGAGCGCGAGGGTGCAGGGGCGGACGATCTTCGTCAGACCTTCGATGTTTCCGAGTTTGACGATCTCGATGCCGCCGGTGATTGGACGCTGACGGTGGTCGACGGGGCGAGCGCGGACACGGGCGTACTCGAGCGCTGGGCGCTGAACCTGACGACCTGCGCGGGCGGTGACTGCGGTTCGATGCCCGAGACGCTTACGGGCGCCAACGACACCCTCGGCGTGATTCCGGATGCGGACCCGGCGGGTGTGAGCAGCGACATCACGATCGACGGGAGCGGCACGATCGCGACCCTTCGCGTCGCTGTCGACATCACCCACACCTTCATTGGCGACCTGACGATTTCGATCGCGAAGGACGGCGGGACTCCGACCACGCTCCTCACGGAAGAGTTGATCGACGGAACGATGCTGATGCGCGAGTTCACGGTCGACGCGCTTGTGGGCGAAGCGGCGGCGGGTACGTACACGCTGACGGTGGTGGACGGAGCAGATGTCGACGAAGGCACGCTGAACCGCTGGAGCGTCGAAATCCTCACGGAGTGAGGCGCGGACACCGAAAAACGGTGCGAAAACGGACCGGACCCGTACACCGACCGATTCTCCAGAGGGGATGAATCCGCTCAAGGCGCAGTACATGTGCCTATGAGTTTGCATCGAGTCCTTCTCCTTACTTGTCTCCTCGCGATCGCATGCGGTGATGACGACGGCGTGGCCCTCGACGGGGGCGATGGTGTCGACAGCGGAACCGCCGACAGCGGTCGCGACGCCGCCCGAGAGGACGCCGGTCCCTGCGACGAGGAACGGGTCAGCTGCGCGCTGACCGTTGGCGTTTGCGCAGGGTCGCTCGCGGCCTGCGGCGAGACCGAGTGCACCGATGCGGACTACGGTGGGGACTACGAAGAGGAAGAGACCTCCTGCGACGGCCTCGACAACGACTGCGACGGGTCCACAGACGAAGACTGCGACTGCGAAGAAGGCACAACCCAAGCCTGCGGTTCGAGCGAAGGGGCCTGTGAGATGGGGACGCAGACCTGTACGGACGGGCGCTTCGGCGCGTGTGAAGGGGAGGTCGAAGCGATGGGCGAGACCTGCGACGGTCTCGACAACGACTGCGACGGATCGACCGACGAAGCGGCCGATCTGGATCCGCCCGACTGCCCCTTGCAGCTTGGCGTGTGCATTGGCGCAAAACGCACCTGCGGCGGCGACGGAGGTTTTGTCGCGTGCTCGGGAATCGACAGCTACGGCGGCGACTACCAAATGGACGAGACGCTCTGCGACGGCCTCGACAACGACTGCGACGGCGTCACGGACGAGGGGTGCAGCTGCGTGGACGGTGAGGTCCAGAGCTGTGGTGTGTCCACGGGGACGTGCGAACAAGGCATGCAGACCTGTGCGGGCGGTAGCTTTGGGGAATGCGCCGATGAGGTCGGTCCCGCGCCAGAGCGTTGTGATGGGCTCGACGAAGACTGCGACGGCCGCGTGGACGAAGACGTCGCGCTGCCGTCCTGCGCGCTTCAGCAGGGCGTTTGCGTCGGCACGATGCAGACCTGCAACGGAGCCGGTGGTTTTGCGGAGTGCACGGCTGCGAGCTACGGGTCGGCGTACGAGGTCACCGAAACGCGCTGCGACGGTCGCGACAACGACTGCGACGGAACCACCGACGAGGGGTGCGATTGCATCGATGGAACTACGCAGGCGTGTGGATCGAGCGTCGGTGCGTGCGAGCGCGGCGTTCAGACCTGTCGCAGCGGTTCCTTCGGCCCGTGCGAGGGCGAGGTTGGGCCGACCGACGAGGTGTGCAACGGCGTCGACGACAACTGCAACGGTGAGACCGACGAGAACTTCGTCTGCATCCCCACCGAAGACACCAACGCACTTTGCGACGACGGCATCGACAACGACGACGACGGGTTCGTCGACTGTGAGGACTTCAGCTGCAACCGGAACCCGGACGTGACGGTTTGCGGCATCGAAAACTCCAACACGCTGTGCTCTGACGGTCGCGACAACGACATGGACGGCTTCGTTGACTGCCGTGACTTTGACTGCAGCCGGAATCCCGCGGTGACGGTGTGCGAGGAGGTAACCCTGGAGCTCTGTCGTGACGGACTCGACAACGACGGCAACGGGTTCATCGACTGCGACGACTTCGGGTGCAGCCGGACAGCGCGGGTTTGCAACGAAAGCACTAACGCGCTCTGTGTCGATGGCATCGACAACGACGACAACGGCTTCACGGACTGCGACGACTTCGCGTGCAGCCGCGACCCGGCGGTGACCGTTTGCTCGGAGGTCACGAACGCCCTGTGCAGCGATGAGCTCGACAACGATGGTGACGGCTTCACCGACTGCGAAGACTTCGACTGCAACGATCCGGCCGTGACGGTCTGCGACTGACCCGTGGCCGCCCATCTCTTTGCGAGCGGCGTCGACGCCGAACAGGTCGTCGACGTCGTGACTCGGGCTTGCGTTCGTGCCGGCTACGAGTTGGCCGCGACCCCATCATCGCCGTGGACGTCGATTGAGGTTGCCGGATTTGCAGATGGGACGGAGCTGCGGCTGAGCTTTGTTCCGCGAACTCTCTCGGAGACGATCGCGCGTGAGCTCGGGAAGGTTGCTCCGCGGATTGAGCTCGCGGAATGCGACGTGCCATCCGGACGGCGTGGCGAGGGGGTGACGTCGCGGGGACTCTCGATCCAGGACGGCGCGGCGGTCGAAACCGACCTGACGGGCGCTGCGGAGGATCTTCTCCACGAGTGGTCTGATGGGGAGCCGGTCTACGACGAGGCGGGCGCGGAACAGCTCCTCGCGGCTGCGCTCGTCAATCGAAATCCGGATGGATTCAAGCCGGGCAACCGGCTTTTCTTGCATCGAAAGCCGGTTGGCCGCGTGGACGAGCTCGAAGCGAGCCTGCGGGGTGGGGCTTCGTTTTCGTGGACAAGTGTGGGTGGAAAGCCCGCGCTGAAAGTGGATGACGGTTCGGGCGCGAGGCGGGTCGCGGTGCTTTCGGAGGACGAGGCGGAGGCCCTCCGGCGCATCACGGAAGAGCTCTCGCGGTAGTCGTTTCGGCGTGAGCCGGTTGGGCGCCTCGGCCAGAGCCCGGCCATGGCCGATGTCAACAAAATCGGGCTGGCTACGACTTTCAGGCCTGGTTTCCGGCGCCTCGCTCACCGACGCCAGGCTTGGACCTACATGTCGCACAGGGGTTGAAGGTCGATGTCAATAAAATCAGGTTGGCTGCTATTGATTCCCGACGCCGGGCTTGGACCTACATGTCGCACAGGGGTCGAAGGTCGATGTCAATAAAATCAGGCTGGCTGCTATCGACTCCAGTCGGGGCCCAGTGCCGCCGCTGTCGCGGGGCTAGGCGTCGGCGACGCAGCGGAATCCGACGTCCGGGGCGGGGCCAGTTTCGAAGGAGCGGTGGTCCGGGTGCGGCTGCTTCTCCCACGCGTCCCGCCAGCGACCTCCGCGCACGACGAAGCCTCCGTCGCGGGGGGTCGCCGTCCACTCCCACACGTCACCCAACGACAGACCGGCTCGCGCCACGTGGTCCCACTCGTCGTCCGTCGGCAGACGCTTGCCAGCCCAGCGCGCATAGGCCGCGGCATCTTGGTGCGACACCCATCGGTGCGGTCCATCGCCCTCGCGTACCTTGCACGCGACACCCGTCGCCTTCTGAAACGCGCGAAACTCGGACGCGGTGACCGGTCGAGCGTCCACGAGCAACGCCCCGCTTGCGATCGCTGCCGTGGCGCGCGTCTCTAGCGCCGGGGCCGGAACGGAAAGCGCCTCGAAAGGCTCGCTCGGGAGGGAGCGCCACGACCGCCACGTCGCTGGATCGGTCGGCAGCGGCGCGTCGACCGGCAACGACTCTCCGATCGATCCAGGCGGAACACCGGCTCGGGTCGCCCACAGGCAACTCTGAAACTCCGCCCAATCGCGAAAGCGATCCTCGGGCGAGAGGGCCATCGCGCGGTCCACGAAACGAGCAACCGGCGCGGGAATACTCTCCTCACCAACCAAGGGTGCGGCGTTGCCTTGGGTGATGTTCGTCAGCAGCTCGAGAGGCGACGCCGCGTGTTCGTAGGGATGCCCAGCGAGCAGCTCCCGCAGGATCATTCCGAGAGTAAACATCCCGCTTCGCCCGTCGGTCGACCGTCCGCGGATCTGCTCCGGTGAGGCGTAGCCGATGCGCGCGTCGGTGATCGCGGCCATCGCCCCGACGACCTGCCGGATGTGTTCGCTTGCCAGCTGAGGCGACGCACGAATCTCGCCGGCGGAAGTGACGAAGACATCGTCCAGATCGAGAAAGAGCTTGGGCAGTTCCGGTCGAAAGAGCGGCGCCAGCGCATCCACGATCGCGAGTGCGACACCGATCGGAAGACGCTTTGGCAAAAACGTCCGAAGGGGGGTGCCCTCGATCGCTTCCATCACCACGCAGTGGACCGCGCCGTCCTTTCCGTACATCCCCAGCATCTTCGGCGCGGGCCAGCGCAGCTGCGCACGTTCAAACGCGGACTCTCGGAAGAGCTCGAGAAAGTGCGCTTCGGATCGCACAAACTCGTGCGGCGCAACGACCGTCACGCGCGCACCGGATTCGATCGAAATCCCGCGAAAGCGAGCGCTCCCCGCGAAGTCGAAGGGTTCGCGATCGACGACGTACGAACCACCGACAACATACGCGCCCTGAAACGGCCTCATGCGTCCCCCCGCAGTGCGTTCCGCCACAGGGGCGAAAAGGTGTAGTTGGCCCGGCCGCCCGCCGGAATAATGCGAAGGTCGATACTGAGTCGAGGCGCCGCCACCGGCGATCGTCCGCCGTGCACATGCAGCGGCGTGAAGAGCAGCGCCTCGTCGCGCGGCGTCGACTGCGGCACGAGATCCGGGGCGTCCACGATGCCCTCGGTCGCGGCCGGCCACGCGAGAGAACGGTCAAGCGAATAGCCGTGAAGCGCGGCCGCCCCCATCGCATCGGTGAGCGGCAACCACAGGTTTCGTTCGTCGAGCCCGTGGCCAAACCCGAAGTCGGTATGAGGCGGCACGACGTTGCAGCGATCCCCCACCGTCAGGATCCGAAAGTGCGCGTGGGTTTGAACCCAGATCCGCTTCCAAGGAAGTTCGGGAAGCATGACCCGCATCGCCTCGTGGAGCGGCTTGCGCAGCGTCGGGGAAAGACTCTGCGCCGTAAGCCGCTGGGCGAGGTGCTGCGCGTCGCGATCGGAGAGCGCCTCAACATCCTCGCAGCCCCACGCGCGAAGCTGCGAGAACGTCCACCGGCGCACCTCGCTCAAGTCGACCCGTCGACGCTCGAAATCCCACGCTGGCAGCCAGCCGCGAAGGCTTACTCCAGGCACCGCGGCATTGCCTCATTCGACGCGTTGTTGTCCCCATCGCACTCGCGAAAGAGAGGCGCGTCGGGGTCGATTTCGATTTGGGCGACAAACGTGGCCGTAACGGGCACATCCGCTGGCGCGCTCAGTCGCACTTCCACCGCGCGCCCCGGAAACACGGGCGTACTCGTGGTCGCCGTACCGAGGAGCGTGTCCGAACCGCCCTCGCGCCGGTAGAAGCCTACCTCGACGCCGGTCGGCAGAAGCGCAGGTCCCTGGTTGCGAACCGTTGCGACGAGACCCACCGGCGTCGTGCAGTCCGCACGAAGCTCCACGATGGCGTCGGGGGCGTCAAAGATGCCCTCGTCCTGCACGTTCTGGCGGAAGTTATTGAGCCAAGGGAGCGTCCAGTTGGTGCGCTGCCGCGTCGGAATCGCGCCGTAGCTCGTCCCCGGATCGCAGGCGGAGTCGCGGTCGTCGCAGGTGTTGGTGACGTGGTAGGCGTGCTGCGTCCAAAGTGTGCGCGTGCCGACCCAGCCGTTGGCGCGATCGCGAAAGACGGTGATGCCCTTCCACGACGGGCCGTAGCTCGGCGCCGTCCATACCGGATAACCGTCGGTGCCGGTGGTGTGCTCTGCGCAGGTCCAGGTCGTCGGGTTCGCGCCGGTCGAGATCATGACCATCTCCGCGTGACCGTCACCGTCGACGTCCGCCACGAGCGACGCCTCCGTGCCCGTAAACGACATCGTAGGCGCCGCAAAACGAACGTCGCCCGTCGGCCCGTCGAAGACCCACATGAAGCACTCGTCGTTGTAGATGACCTCCGCGATTCCGTCCCCTTCGAAATCAAAAACCGTCGAGCCGGTGACTGACGAGCTGTTGTCGTGGTTGAGGGTCGCCCACGCCGTCGTCATGCGATTCATCGCGTAGTCGACCTCCACCATCGAGTAGCGATTCTGCTGCGCTACGCCGATCTCCGGCGCGCCGTCTCCGTCGAAGTCCGCGATCGTCGGCGGGCCACCAAAACCGTTGCCGGCCAGCGTGAACGCGGGGATCTCGGTCGCGCCCGTTGCCCCTTCGAGAATGGTGATCGCGCCAGACGCGACGTGGACAACTTCCGGGCGCCCGTCCTCGTCGAAGTCCGCTACCGCGTCAAAGCCGTCCGAGAGGTCGTTTCGCTGCCAGAGAACCATGCCATCGGTGTCGATGGCGGTTCGACCGGCGAGAAGTTCGAGGTCTTCGTCGTCGTCGAGGTTGACGAAGAAACTCGTGGAGGTGCTCACCGTCGGCTGAGGCCAGCCGCCGCGCGCGCTCGCGACGTTGAACACTTCCGTGAACGTTCCCGCGGCCCAGGTGTAGACCGCGCCGCGCCAGCCCACTTCGGGATCGCCATCGCCGTTCATGTCTGCGAGGGCGAGGCCGCCGCCCCAGCCAAGACCGTTCACCGTGGTTCGCGGAAGCACGTCTGTGCCCAGCCCCATCATCTCGCCGCGTCCGTTGATCGCCGCGAGGCGCCCTTCCGCCGTCATGACCACGATATCGAGCACGCCGTCGTCGTCGAGATCGCCAAGCGCCGCCGAAACCCCGGTGAAGCCTGTCGACCCTTCCACGTTCGGGAGTGACCAGAGCTCCGCGCCGGTCGCCCCGTCGAGGGCGCGAAGAATGCCGTTTCGGCAGAGGTCGTTCGTGTGACAGGCGCCCGCGCGCGTGTCGTTCGAGACAAAGACGATCGCAGACGGGTCAAGTTCATCGACGCGGCCATCGCAGTTGGTGTCGAAGAGGCGACCCACGACGGGTGTTGACCAGACGTCGACCCGTCCCGGCTCGCTCATCGCGGTGTCGGGATCCCAGCGCCACTGAACGACCGCGTCGAGGTCGCCGACGGGCGGTCGAAACTCGCAGTCGGTACGAACGCAGGGTTCGCCGTCCGCCGCGTCGTCGCAGGTCGGTGGAAGAGCGAGGCAGCGTCCAGATCCGGCCGCCGACGTACACATGATGCCGCCGTCGGGCATTCCCGCGTCGGGCGCTTCGTCGTCGCCCAGGGCGAGTTCGCAATACTCACCCTCGCCGCAGTCCGCGCCGGTGGAGCATCGATCGCCGGGAACCACGCAGGCGTTCGCAAAGCACGTTTCGGTCTCGCCACAGCACACGGATCCGCACACGGCGTCCGCGTCCGCGCAACACTCGCCGTCGAGGCAGACGCCGCCGCCACACATCTCGTCACTCGTGCAGCGAGGTGTTCCGCTGTCGCGCGCTGCGTCTTCCCGGGCGGCGTCTTCCGCGCCGGCGTCGACTCCTGGCTGGCACATTGAGTCGATGCACCGCTCGCCGGGTTCGCAGTCCGTCACGAGAACGCACGCGCGCCCCGGGACATCGTCGTCACCGCACGCGCTGGCGACGATTGCCAACACTGCCCAACCAAGAACTCCACGCATGGCTCCACGGTATCGGTGCAGCCTCTCCGATGCATCTCAAAACCCGGATCGGAGCTCACTCATCGCCGCAGGACTGGTTTCGACCTTGCTCTTTGGCGCGATAGAGTCCCTCGTCCGCGGCGGCGATCAGCGCGCTGACTTCCTCGTAAGGATGGCTCTCACGATAGGTTGCGATGCCGATGCTCACCGTGATGTGAAGCGAGCTTTCCCCGATGGGAATGGACGTGGAAGCGAGCGTTTTGCGGATTCGCTCCGCGAGGATGAACGCGTTTCGCGGATCGATGCCCCGCGCGACAACGGCAAACTCTTCGCCGCCGTAGCGGGCCACGAGATCTTCGGTGCGGACAATGCGTTTCAGAAGCCGCCCCATCACCCGGAGAACGGCATCGCCGGCGAGGTGACCGAAGTTGTCGTTGACCTGCTTGAAGTGATCGACGTCCACGAGCAGCAGGCTCATCGGAGTTCGGTGCCGGACTGCGAAGGCGAGCTCTTGCGCGAGACGATCATCGAGGTGGCGCCGGTTGTACACGCGCGTGAGCGGATCGCGGACCGCGGAGTCGACCATGCGCTTGGTCGCGGCGTGCTCGGCCTCGTCGTGAAAGGACGCGCGAAAGACGAGACCCTTGCCGATCTGGATGCGGTCACCATCGCGGAGCGGGCGCGGAGTCTTAACGGCCTCGCCGTTGACCCATGTCCCGTTTCGGCTTTGAAGATCCTCGACCCACCACGCGCCCTCCATGCGGAAGAAACGAACGTGGCGGCGGGAAAGACCGGAGTCGATCAAGCGTACGTCCGCATCCCGTCCGCGGCCAAAGACCGCAACCTCACCGTCGATCGGAATCATGGGCTCGCCGTGCTGTCCGATCAGGGCGACGAGGGTGAGTCGATCCTGACGAGAGGACTCGGTCGGAACCTCGATCGTCGTCACGATGTCGGTGGTTTCGTCCTCCGTCGAAAGGAGAGGCTGGCTGTCTCGGGTCGCCACCTGCGGCAGAAGAGAGTCCACGGAAGGAAAATCGGACGCGAGGATCGGACTCTTTAGGGCTCCGTGCGATCGAAGACCGCGCGATCGAAGACCGGCAGCACGAACTCGGCCAGGAGCTCGTTCTGTGCAAATAGTTTGAGGGACCACGTCAGCTCGCGTTCGTCCCGTCCGGCGCGTTTCTGCGTGCCCGGTTGGTCCCCCGCCAGCCGAGCCGAAAGCGTCACCACGCCGTCATCTTCACGCCACTCCTCGTCGGCGATGACGCGGGTCCATCGAACTTTGCGAACTGTCTGGGTGTCGCCGAAGAAGCGCTCACAGAGTTCGATGCGGGCAGCGTCGAGACGTCGCTGCGGCTGTGCGAAGGATACCTGAAGCAGCTCTCCCGGACCGATGGGAAGCGTATTGGAGAGTTCCGCCGTGACGAGGCCAACCTGCAGAAAGGGGCGGATGCGACGTATGCAGTGGAGCGTCAGCCCAGCGCCGATGAGAGGCATCACGAGGAGAAACCAGCCAAGGGGTTCGCCGTGCGTCGCAGCGTAAACGGCGAGGACAACGGCGCCCGCGGAGAGCAGGATCCACAGCAGCGTCCAAAGCGCCAATCGCCGGAGCGGATGGTGCGCGCAGCTTTGGAGTGAACCGCTCACCCAGTCGGAGCGCCACCGCCACGGCTCGTTCGGGTTGCGCCGCTGCTGGGCGCTCTCCTCGAGGCTCGCCCGGCCCAGACGCATCAACCCCCAAAGCCAGAAAAGCAGAACGCTCGTGAGGATGGCGGCCGCAGTCCTCCATCCGGACGTAGAGGCTTCTCCGTGAATCGCGCGGGAGACCTGACCGATCCAGTAGGCGACGGAGGGGAAGAGCATCAGGAGCACCAGAGCGCTCACGATGAGGTAGGCGTTCAGACGCTGCTGCGCCTCCTCAAACATCCTCATCGCGCACCTGATTGCACGGTCGAAGCCTAGCGAATCTGCCTACAAACGCTCGCCTGGATGAACCGTCCGACTAGCCCTACAGCCTGACCGTGGATGGATACTACGACCCAGGTCCTCGCCGGCGTCTTCGGCGGCACCTTTGCCTCTCAGGGTTTCTAGGCTCTGGCGTTGGCCTGCTGGCGCACCACCTCGGGTCGATCTCGGGGCTGCGAACGGTGATTCTGAAGGACTTCGTCTGCCATCGATCCGGCGGAACGATCACGCAGCTGATCACCAAGGTCGGGGAGAATCGTTATCGTGACGAGGAGACGGACGCGCTCGCCCACGCGCTCCGGGAAACGTCCGCATCGGTCATCGCTCTGGATGAGGGGACCCTCGAGCGTCCCGACAACGTTGCGCTCATCCGAAAGCACGCCGACCTTCTCTATGTTCACTACACAGTCGAGAGCCTGAAGACGCGGATCCGCCGACAAATGAAGCAAAATCCAGAGCGCTTTTTTCCGTGGATCCGTCCAGACTCGTCGGACGAGGCGATCGAGTTTCTGTTTGCGCAGCGCGAGGAGGGCTACGACGTTGCGCCGGTTCGCGTCGATGCCGACGACGTCCGAAACGGTGAGCTCGTCAGCTGGCTCGAGTCCCGCTATACGGTAGTCGCGACGCGCTAGTGCTTGAGGGGGGTTGTGGAACTCAACGTGTTTGCATGCTCGGAGGCGGGTCTCCGTGAAGCGCAGGAAGACGCCTTTGTGACCACGTCGCGCTGCCTAGCCGTAGCCGATGGAATGGGCGGGTACGACGGCGGTGCCGATGCTGCCCGAGTCGCGGTCCGAGCGGTTGCCGGTGAGCTCGAAGAGGACGACGATCTCGAGGCGGCGTTCGTGTGGGCGTCCCGGCAGGTGCGAGAGCAGGGAGGCGGAGGAACAACGCTTGTCGTCGCTCGACTCTCCGTGGACGGACTCGAACTTCATGCTGCGATCGCGTGGGTGGGAGACTCGCGTGCCTACCGAATTCGTGGGGGCGAGGCGGAGTGCCTCACCGAGGACCACGTGGGCAGTGACGGCGGACTCACTCGCTGGCTCCCGGACGAACCTCGCGTGGACACCACAGACGTTCGCCTTCGAGCGGGCGATCTTCTCGTTCTCCTCACCGATGGGATCTCGGCAGTGATCGAGGACCAGATCGCGGACGCAGCGGACGCGGAAGACCCTGCGGAGTGGCTGGTGGTTCAGGCGCTCGAGGCGGGCTCCTCCGACAACTGCACGGCGGTGGTCTGTCGCCTCTGAGCGAGTCTGGGCCACCTTCGCGCGCCGGGACACCTATCTCTCGATGCGCTGAATTGGAGTTGTCGGGGTTCTTTGGTTCGACGGCGAAAACGTCGACAAACGGATCGCTGGCTCGCGAGTGACGACCGTGGCCTGACCTTCCTGGAACAGGTCGACACAGGATTTGTCGACGCTTGTCGCGGAGTCGGCTTCGGGACGCGACGGTTGCCTTTCCGGATTTCGAGACGCGGGAAGCCGGCTCGCCGGCGGGGTTCTCCCGGAGCTGCTCGCGTAGCCGGCTACTCTTCTTCTTCGCCGCCGAGCTCTCGCAGGGTCGTCCGAATCTCGGACCGCACGCAGCGGTAAAGATCGCGGCGCATGCCTCGACGCCAGCGTCGCGGGAAGCGTCGCTCGACCGGACCCCGAAGGCTTGGATCGCCAAGTTCACGAACATCCACCAGCGCCGCACGAAGCGCGTCGCAACCGGCCGCAAGCTCGAGGGTGGCGAGGACGCGAATCTTCGCGGGGACCTCGTCCGCGGGCTCGTAGTCGAGAATGTAGGTGCTTGCCGAGCGACGGAGGTCGCGACTGTCTTCGTTGAGGAGGAGGCTCGACTGCCGCGAGAGCTCTTCCGAGCGGGTTTGGGCCTGCGCTTGTTCGTAAAGCTGCTGGACCAGCTGGGCGTTGTCTTCCGGCGGGGGAGGTTCCTCGTCGAACCCGAAGGCGATCACGGCGACCAGTGCGACGAGCGCGACCGCGATGATCGCGGCGAGCAAGAGCGGCCGGTTGCTCTTCGGTGCCTCGTGACTCTGCGTCGTCATCGTCGGCGCGGTCGAAGGATCGGCGCGGCCGACAAGCGCTGCGACACCGGTGGGCGGCGTAAGGCGCGCCCGCGGATCGCCTGCCATCGTGGCTTCGAGGGCAAGCTGGCGAAGGCGGTCGCGAACCTTTGCGGCGGTGTCGGGACGATCGCTCGCCTTGAGTTTGAGCATTTCGTCGAGAAGCGCCTGAAGCTCCGCCGGAATGCTCTCGTCCCCTGTTACGTCCTTCAGACGCTCGGTCGGCTCCGGACTGAGCTGCGCGGTCACGATGTCGGTGAGCGTGTCGCCCGACCAAAGCTGAAGACCGGTGATGGACTCCCAGAGAACCGTGCCGAGCGCGTAGAGATCGACCCGGTGATCGATCGCTTCCCCGAGAGCCTGCTCCGGCGCCATGTAGCCGGGTGTTCCCATCACGGTGCCGCGACGCGTGAGGGCACGACCGCCCGCTGTCGCCGGCGTCATGGAGGTTTCGTCGCTCAGCCGGGCGATGCCAAAGTCGAGCACCTTCACCAGTTCGCCGCCGTCGTCCCGTGGCTCGAGAAGCACGTTTTCCGGCTTGAGATCGCGGTGAATGATGCCTTCCGCGTGGGCCGCGGCGAGGGCGTCAGCGACCTGCGCGCCGATCGAACAGACCCGCGGCCAGCTGATTCGGCCCTGTTTTTCCACCACGTCCTGCAGGCTCGGGCCGCGAACCAGCTGCATCACGAGGTACGAGCCGCCTTCCGGCAGAGTTCCGTAGTCGAGGGCGCTAGCCACGTGTGGATGCTCGAGCTTCGCGGAGGCCATGGCTTCCCGGGCAAATCGAACCGCCAGCTCTTCGTCGCCCGCGAGCGTTGGGTGAATCGTCTTGAGCGCGACTTCCTTTCCCAGCGCGAGATGCTCCGCGGTGTACACCGTCCCCATGCCACCTTCGGCGAGGCGCTCGATCACGCGATAGCGATCGTCGATCACCCGGCCGACCAAATCCGGCGCATCGATCTCGGTTTGCATATCCGTGTCGCTCAGCGAACTGAACTCGGAGTTCAAGTGCTGCCTCCAGAGAATTCCGTCGCCTGGAGGAGTTCATAGAGCGCCGTCGACTGGGAGCCACTCAATCCTTCGAACTTCACGCCGAAGCCGTGTCCCCGGCCGTCGGAGCCATCGCTCACCCAGCGGACGCGACAGGCGATCTCGAGAGTGTCCCACGCGGTCGGGGAATCGAGATGAAGCACAATGTCCTGTCCGACGTCGGGGAGGGATCGGGTTTCGATGAAGGCGCCGCCCAGGCTGATGTCGACGGTTGTCCCGTCGTGCTCGAGGGCTTCTCCCGCCCGGAACCGAACGCGCAGCGCAACCGGCCGCCGTCCCCCACGTCGAAAGTGAGGTTCGTCCATGACTTCGTTCGACGATACCATCATCAGCCCTGCCGGATTAGAGCACATCGATCCCATCGGGGCGATCCGAGAGCGCGCCCAAACTCACGGGAAATGAAGCGTCTGCGTCGCCCTGGACCCATCGGGGATTCCAACGCATTCTCCCCGCCATGCGAATGGCCGTCCTGGTGGCGCTGCTCGGCGTGAGCGCGACCGTCTCCGCACAGCGCAACATTGACATCGAACGCTTTCGCCCGGCGTTCGATCATGAAGGCTTTCTGGGTCTCAACGGAACGTCGACGCCCGGTCCGTGGCGGTGGAATGTCGGTCTGTGGTTGAACTACTCGAAGTCGCCGCTGACGGGGCGAACCGCGGGCGGGACCCGCGATGTGATCCGCCATCGATTTGGGGGTGACCTTCAGCTGCAGCTCGGACTTGGAGGTCGTTTCGCAGTCGCCGTCGACGTTCCGCTCGTCTTTCATCAGACCACGCGAACGGAGGTGCTCGCCGACGGAGGGCCCACGCTTCAGTCGAGCGCGTTTGGGGATCCACGCGTCGCGCTGCGGGCGCGCTTGTACGGACGCGACTCGAAGGTTCTTCGGCAGCGCAACGAAGGACCGGGCATTTCTCTCCTCGCTGCGACGACGCTTCCGGTTGGCAACGAAGGATCGTTTTCGGGAGAGGGACAGTTCACGTTTGAGCTTCAGCTCGCGGCGGACTTCCACGTCTTCGGTGCAGGTGCCGGCGTGATGCTCGGTTGGCGCCATCGGCCGAACGATCGGGTGATCGGTACGGTGGTGTTTCGCGACCAGCTGCTCTTCGGCGTGGGCCTGAAGGTACCGATCCCCGTCACGACGGACCTCGCAGCGATTCTCGAAGTGCAGGGCGCGCTCGATGCCCGCGACCCCTTTGGGGGAGGCGCTCGGCAGGCGATCGAGGGCGAGCTCGGAATTCAGTTTCGGCGAAACCATGTGTCCTACGTGGCGGGTGTCGGGGTTGGGTTTACCAACGGGGTTGGGACTCCGACGGTGCGCGGCCTCTTTGGTATTCAGTGGGCACCCCGCGAGGCGGATGCCGATGGCGACGGGATTTCGGACGACGAGGATTCCTGCCCGCATCTTCCGGAAGATTTCGATGGTTTCGACGACCTCGACGGGTGCATGGACCCTGACAACGACAACGACTTCATCCCCGATGTGGACGATCAGTGCCCGAACGAAGAGGCGCTCGAGGGCTACGACGAGGACGAGGACGGCTGCACCGATCCCGGCGCGCCGGACCCGTCGGACCTGAATGCATCGGGGGAGAGCGACGCCGACGATGGTGCCGACGCTGACCCGGACGCCGACGGAGACGCCGACGGAGACGCCGACGGAGACGCCGACGGAGATGCCGACGGAGATGCCGACGCCGACGCCGACGCCGACGGAGATGGAGACGCCGACCGAGGCGACGACGCCACCGACGCGGATGCGGATGCGGCCGACACTCCAGACGGCGAAACGAACGCAGCCGAATCCAACGCCGAAGCGAACGGAACCTGATCGCGCTCCACGCTCATTCGCGCCCCACCTACACGTAGGTGATCGGGGGGTGCGTTTTCGCCTGCGTCCGCACCTTCCATCCTGCCGGGTCCGCCGGCCGGAAACTATTCGCGTTTCCCCTACGCGTCGGGTGGGTGACCCATTTGGGTGAATGAACCGATCGGTGCCGGCGTCCGAGTTTGCGAGCGGCGGGTTGACGCCATAGGCACGCGTCCCCGATTCTTTAAGAGCCCCCTGGCACGGTGGAGAATGGGCGAGTTCAGGACACGACGGAGAAGCGTTTCCCGATGGATCGCTGCGTGTGCGCTTTTGGTAGGCGCCGCGTCGGTGCCGCTCTCTGCCCAGGACACGCGTGCGATGCTTCGCGCGTTGAACGGAAGCAGCGATTTTCGCGTTCGCGTTCAAGCCGCGTTTGCGCTCGGCAACACCGGCGACGCGCAACATCGACGCGCGCTCGAAACCGCGCTTCGTGATTCGAACCCCGCGGTGCGCGCCGCGGCGGCAACGGCGCTCGGTCGTCTTGGCAATCGCGCGGCGCTCAACGCGCTTCGTGCGGCGACGCGCGACTCGTCCGCGGCCGTGCGGATGCAGGCTCAGCGATCGATTCGAACGCTCAATGAAGCGACGACTACCGCGCGGGAGGCGGCGCCCCGACAGCGACGACAAGGTGGGGGTTTCTATCCCGCTGTCACCGTCGCACCTTCGGCCGATTCCGTTCCGTGGCCACGCATTCGCTACGTCGTGGTGCTCGGTTCCATGAACAACCGGTCTCGATTCCGAGGGCAGCCTCTTGAGACCCACATGCGCAATGAGGTGCACAGCACGCTCCGCCTTCTTCGTGGCGTTGCGGTGTTCCCGAGCACCGAGCTGCGCCGCGAGGACGAGCGTCAGATTCGCCGCCGTCGGCTCCCGAAGCTCCAGCTGGATGGCAGCCTTACCAACGTTCAGCCGCGCCGAGCCCGAAGCGAGCTTTCGGTTCGATGCGAGGTCAGCCTGATGCTCCTCGACGATGGGAGCATCCGGGGCATGATGAACGGCGCCGCGACGGGAAGTGAGCCGCCTCGGGGGGATCGGCGGGCGCAGACGGCCCGATTGGCCCAGCAGGCGCTCTCCGCGGCGGTCCGGAGCGCCATGGCCAGCGCCCCTACCGCGCTCGCCCGGGCCGCTCGGCACTGAGTTTTGCGCTTTGCGCCGCTGTCGGGGCGGAATCCGTTGACAGCCGGGGCCTCGATCAAGAGGATGCGGGCAGGAAATTATGGCCGATCTTACTGGCAAGACCGTGCTTTGTGCCGACGACGATCTCGAGATCTTGGGCCTCGTCACCCGGCATATGAAGTCTTTGGGCGCGACGATTCTTGAAGCCTCGGACGGAGAGGAAGCCCTCCGCACCGCTCGAGCCGAAAAGCCTTATCTCATCGTACTCGACGTGATGATGCCCGGGATGAGTGGCTGGGAGGTCTGCCGCGCCGTTCGAGAGGACGAGTCGCTGGCGAAGACCGCGGTGCTCATGCTCACCGGAATCGGCGAGCGCCTCAACGAGATGACCTCGCCCCTCTACGGCGCGGATGGGTTTCTCGACAAGCCCTTCGATCTCGACGATCTCGACCGAAAGATCGACGAAGTCCTCGAAGCCCGCGCCAACGCCTAGGCTCCCGTTTGACGACCAGGGCCCAATTTCACGGGCTCTCCCGATCGATCCAGCGGACGTTGACACTTGGGGACGATCCTGTTCAACGACAGGCCCGAATCACGAGTGGTTCTCCGCAGATACGGACATTTGCCGTCAAATCCCTCCGTCCCCACCTGGAAACGTTCGCCTGGAGAAATGCGGCGGCCGTTGATGGTGTTGGGGGGCTATGCTACTCGCCCGCTCATTGCTGCGCGGCTTTTCCCTATGATTTCGATTCGTCTCATCCTCGTTTCGCTCCTTCTCTCCTTGGGCACCGTCGCCGCTTGCGGTGGTGACGACGACGAAGGATCCGAGCAGGGCGAGGGCGACGAAAACGAAGAGCCTGCCGCGCGTCACGGCCTCTCCGCCGAACAAGCCGGGGAGCTCCTCGTCAAAGTCGGCGAGACCGAGATCACCGTCGGTGAGTTCGCAGACCGTCTCGCCGACCAGTCGCCCTACCTCCGCGCGCGCTACAACACCCCCGAGCGCCGTCGCGAGTTCCTCGACAACCTGATCCGCTTTGAACTTCTCGCCGCGGAAGCCGAGCGTCGCGGCCTCGGCGATCTCCCGGAGGTCGCCCGCACGCGCAAGCAGGTGATGATCCAGCAGATGATGAAGGAGCGCTTCGAAGACCGCATTCGTCTCGCGGACGTGACCGACGAAGAGGTTCGCAGCTACTACGAAGAACACCGCAGCGAGTTCAACAAACCCGCGCAGGTTCGCGCGAGCCACATCTTCATCAAGAACCGCGCGGCCGCGCAGCGCGTCCTCAACCAGATCCTCGCCGCCCCCGACGACGTGGCGCTCTTCCGCCAGCTTGCCGAGGAGCACAACGAAGACCCGGAAACGAGTCGTGGATCTCGCCGCGGCGATCTTCGTTTCTTCAGCCGGGACGGAAGCCGCTCGGAAAACACCGGCGAAACCGAACCGCCGGTCGCTGCTGCGGTGGCCGAAGCCGCCTTTGGTCTCGATCGCATCGGCGCGGTGTACTCGGAGCTCGTCGAAACGCCCGACGGCTATCACATCCTCAAGGTCACCGGCCGGCGCGCCGCGCTCGAGCGAACTCTCGAAGAAGCGCGCCGCCCGATTCAGAACCGTCTTTGGCGTGAAAAGCGGGAGGGCGCGGTTGAAGACTTCGTCGCGCGCCTTCGCCGGGAAGCAATGGTTGAAGCCAACGCGGCCGCGCTCGAGTCGGTTCGCGTGGATCTCGAAGGCGTTGGGTCGCCGGTGCAGATTCCGAACGTTCCGACTCCTGCAGCCATGACCGCGAATCCCGCGGCGATGAGCCCTGCGGCGATGAGTCCTGCGGCGATGAGCGCGACGATGGAGACTGAATGATGCGTGTACTGCTCGCCCTCGCGATGCTCGTCGTCACCACCGTGTCCGCGCGCGCGGATGTGATCGAGCGCGTCGTCGCCACCATCAACGAAGACGCGATTTTTCTCAGCGAGCTTCGCCGTCGAGCGACCCCTTTCCTCGAGCAGGTGATGAGCCAGCCGACGCAGGAGTCGCGTATGGCCGCGTTGCGCCAGCTCTATTCGGAGCTGTTGGAGCGCCTGATCGACGAGGAGCTTTTTCAGCAGGCCGCGCAGCGTCTTCAGGTTCGCGTGACGAGCCGCGACGTGCAGCGCGCGGTGCAAAACGTGATTCAGCAGAACGGCCTCAGCGAGGAAGAGTTCTGGCAGGCGGTCGAAGCGCAGGGCTACACAGAAGCGCAGTATCGCTCGGACCTACGGCGCCAGCTCCTTCGCCTTAAAGTGCTGAACCAGCGCGTGCGCGGCCGCGTGAACATCACCGAGGCCGACGTTCGCCAGATCTACGAGCAGCGGGTGCGCCAGGCGAATCGACGCCTTCGCTTTCGAACCTCACAGGTGTTCTTTCCGATCGAGGACAGCTCCGCGACGGCGGTTGCGCAAGCACGCGCGGCTGCCGAAGCGGTTCGTCGCGAGGTGAGCGCGGACAACTTTGGGCAAGCCATCGACACCTACGGCGGCGGCGAGCTCGGCTGGCTTCGGCAGGGCGATCTCTCGCCGGACATGGAAGAGGTTCTTCTCGCCATGGACGCCGGCGAGGTCAGCGACCCTGTACGGAGCGACAACGGCTTTCACATCTTTCTCCTCCACGAGCGCGAGCGCGGCGGTGCGAACATTCCTTCCTACGACGACCTGAAGGAACAGATTTATCAGGAGATGCTCGGGCGCGCGATGGAGCGTCAGGAGGCCGCGTTTCTTCAAGAGCTCCGCCGTAACGCGATCGTTTCGCGGCGTCTGTGAGTCGATCCTGGATCACCGCGGGCGTTCTTCTCGCGGGGCTTTCGGCGGCTGCGTGGTTTACGCGTCGCTCCCACATCGCTGACTTTCGTATCGACCCGGTGCCCTCCGAAGAGGCCCTCGAGGGACCCGAGCAGCTCGCGGCACGCGTGCGCTACTCGGAGCCTTTTCAGGTGCGGCGACGTTCCGTTTCCGTGGAGCTCGAAGGAAGGGCGCTCGCCAGCGTTTCCCTCGTGGAACAGGAGAGCGAGCGTCCGCCCGCCGTCGCCGAAATCGAAGTGGAAGCGCCCGGCCGGGGTCGTTTTGCGAGCGTCACGCCAGGCGTTTATCGACTGCGGACGATCGCGGAAGGTCGAGGTCCGGTGGTGGTTCGTGTTCACGAGGGGGGTATTTCGCCGATGTGGTTTGCCCTTGCTGCGCTCTTGGTCCTCGTTCCGCCTGCGCTGGGAACAGCGAGGGTGTGGACCTCCAAAGGAACACTGCGGTAGAACACCCCCGTGGACTGGGCTTCGATCGGAAACGCCGCCGTTCAATCACTCATCTTCAGCGTGATTGGGCTTGTTGTTTTCACGCTGGCGTTTTGGGTCATCACCAAGCTCACTCCCTTTTCGGTTCGTAAGGAGCTCGAGGAAGATCAAAACACGGCGCTCGCTGTCGTGATCGGGTCGGTGATCCTTGGCTTTAGCCTGATCATCGCCGCCGCCATTCTCGGGTAGTCGACCAGGTGACCGAAGCGCGAACGCAGCGGCTCAAGACGCCGCTCCTCTTCGTCACCGTCCTCATCATCGCGACCTCGGGGCTCGTCTACGAGCTCCTCGCGGGGACCGTCGCGAGCTACGTCCTCGGCGATTCGGTCACGCAGTTCTCGACGACGATCGGCACGTATCTCTTCGCGATGGGGATCGGGAGCTTTCTCTCCCGCTACGTCAAGAAGGACGTCGCGCGCCGCTTTGTGGAGGTTGAGCTCAGCGCCGCGATCCTGGGCGGAATGTCCGCGCCGCTTCTCTTTCTCGGCTTTGCGACGGCGGACGCGTTCGAAGTGCTGCTCTACACGACGATTCTCGCGATCGGGACGCTGGTGGGCCTCGAGATCCCGCTGCTGATGCGGATTTTGCGGGAGGAGCTCGCCTTTGAGGAGCTGGTCGCAAAGGTACTCACCTTCGACTACGTTGGCGCGCTTCTCGGTTCGGTGCTTTTCGCGCTCCTCTTTGTGCCGACACTCGGTCTGACGCGGACGTCGCTCTTCTTTGGGCTCCTGAATGCCGTGGTCGCTCTGGTGGCGACGCACACCCTCCGCGACTTGATCGACGCGCGTGCGCGCCGTGCCCTTCGCGTGGTTGCGGGTCTTATCATGGTGATTTTGGGGGTCGCATTTTGGGGCGCCGATCGCTTCACGCAGGTCAGCGAAGAGCGTCTCTACGGGGAGCCGATCGTCTACTCCGATCAAAGTCCCTTTCAGCGCATTGTCGTGACGCAGAGTGTCGGCACGCAGCTCTACCTCAACGGGCACCTTCAGCTCAGCACCGCCGACGAGCATCGCTATCACGAGGCCCTCGTGCATCCGGCGTTTTCGATCGCGTCGTCGCATCGGCGCGTGCTTGTTCTCGGCGGCGGCGATGGCTTCGCGCTTCGGGAGATCTTTCGTTACCCCGGCGTGGAGGAGGTCACCCTCGTCGATTTGGACGAGGCGGTGGTGAGGATGGCCCGCCGCGTCTTTGCGGAGCACAACAAGCATTCGCTCGACGATCCCCGTCTCGAAATTGTGCACGACGACGCGATGGTTTGGCTCGATGAGGGCGCCGACGGGACGCGCTACGACGTCGTGATCATCGACTTTCCGGATCCTGGGTCGTTTTCCCTCGGAAAGCTCTACACCCGTCGCTTCTATCATCTGGTTGAGCGAGTTCTCGCGCCGGATGGGGCGCTGGTGGTGCAGAGCACCTCGCCGCTCTACGCGCGACGAAGCTTCTGGTGCATTGATGCGACCCTTCGCGCTTCGGGGTTTGTGACGCAGCCCTATCACGCGAACGTGCCGAGCTTTGGGGAGTGGGGGTTTGTGCTCGCCAAGCGCCGACCGTTTGACGTGCCAACGTCGCTGCGCATTTCGGGGCTTCGCTACCTCGACGAAGCGACGCTTCGCACCCTCTTCGTGTTTCCTCGCGATATGGATCGCGTACCGGTGCGACCGAACGCGTTGAACGAACAAACGCTGGTTCGCTACTACGACGCCGAGGTGCGCCAGTGGGATCTCTAACCCGGCGCGAGGTGCTGACCGCGCTGGTCGGTGCGCCGTTCGCCGGGACGCTCCTGTCGTGCGAGCGAGCGCCGGAGATTCCGCTCGAAGGGGAGCTTCTCGGGCCGAGTGAGAGCTTCGGTCATCACCTCCGGGATCCGCTCCCGGTGAGCGCGTGGGCGAACGCTCCGACAAGACGGACCGAGGTGGCGATCGTTGGCGGTGGTCCCGCGGGGCTTTCGGCCGCGTGGCGTCTTCTCCGGCGTGGGCAGCAGGATCTTCGCGTCGTGGAGCTCGAGCCGAGGCTCGGAGGAACGTCCGCGAGCGGGCGTTCGGCGGTCACCCCCTTTCCGTGGGGCGCTCACTACCTGCCCCTGCCTCCGGCGTCGAACCACGCGCTGCGTTCGCTTCTCCAGGAGATGGGCGCGATCGATGACGCCCGACCGGCGGAAGAGGTGCTCGTGCGCGAACCGGACGAGCGGGTGTTCTATCAGGGCTATTGGTACCCCGGGCTCTATCCCTACGCGGGCGCGTCCGCGGATGATCTCGCGCAGCTCGCGCGCTTTGAGGCGCGGGTCGCTTCGCTGGTGGATGCGTTTCAGATTCCGATGCGTCTCTCGTCGCGAGCGCCTGAGCTTCTCGCCCTCGACGAGATCGACGCGGAGCGTTGGCTTCGGGATTTAGGGTTCGACTCGCCGCGACTCTTTTGGCTTTGCGACTACGCCTGCCGTGACGACTACGGTCTTCGGCTGCGCGACACCTCCGCCTGGGCGTTCTTGTTTTATTGGGCGTCGCGCGCGGATGCAGAGGGCGAGAGCGCGCCCCTTCTGACCTGGCCGGAAGGAAACGGCGCGCTCGTGAAGCACCTCGGCGATGCGCTGGGCGACCGTCAGAAGCTGCGGCGTCTTGCAGTGCACGTGCGCGAGGAAGCGGAAGGCGTGCGCGTTCTTCTCGCCGGTCCCGATGGCGATCGTGAGGTGCTCGTCGCGTCCCGTGCGATCCTCGCCGTTCCGCGTTTTGTCGCGCGTCGACTCGTGCCTCAGCTCGAGCTGACCACCGAAGGCTTTGACCAAGGCGCGTGGCTCGTGGCGAATCTTCATTTGCAGAATCGTCCGCCGGGACGCGGGGTCGGGCCGGCGTGGGACAACGTGCTCTACGACAGCCCCTCCCTCGGTTACGTCGTCGCGACGCATCAACGCGGGCGTGAGACGGGGCCCACGGTCTGGACCTACTACCTTCCGCTTTGTCAGCGTGATCCGCGCGAGTCCCGGCGGGCGTTGCTCGAAGCCGAGCACGAGGTTCTTGCGGAAGGCGCGGTGCGCGATCTGGAGCGAGCCCATCCGACGCTGCGTCAACACCTGGGGCAGATCGACATTTGGCGCTGGGGCCACGCGATGACGCGCCCGCGGGTCGGGTTTCTTCGCGGCGGCGCGCGATTTCATGCGGGTGCGCCGCGAGGCCGCATTCACTTTGCGCACAGCGATCTGAGCGGCGTGGCGATTTTTGAGGAAGCCTTCGACCATGGCGTTCGTGCGGCGGACGAAGTGATGGCGGCGTGACGGTTCTCGCGCGGGAGGGTCCCTGGCTCTTTGATCGGAAGACCGATTTGTGGGCTTTCGGCGGGAGCGCTCTTCTTGCGTTCGCGCTCCTTGGCCTCGGCATGCTCACCGGTGTTCTCGAAAGCGACACGCCGGATGTGGTGTGGATCGGATGCGTGGTCGCGGTCGACGTCGCGCACGTCTGGTCAACGATCTACCGCGTGTATCTGGACGGATCCGAGGTTCGTCGACGTCCGCTTCTCTATCTCGGCGCGCCGGTCGGGTGCTACGCGCTCGCCGTGGGCGTGCATGCGCTCGGTGCGCGCTTCTTTTGGACGGCCCTCGCGTACATGGCGGTGTTTCACTTCGTTCGGCAGCAGGCGGGCTGGGTAAAGCTCTACGCGCGCCGCGAGCAAGCCTCGACCTTTGACCGGCGTCTCGACCAGCTGACGGTCTACGCGGCGACGGTCGTGCCGATCCTGTGGTGGCACGCGCACCTCCCGCGTTCCTTTCACTGGTTTCTCGAAGGCGATTTCGTTTCGTTCGAAGTCGGTGCGCGGGTTACGGAGGTGATGGTCAGCGTGCACTGGTTTCTGCTCGCGTTTTGGGGCGCGCGGCAGGTGCAGCGCTGGCGCCAGGGCGAGGCGCCGAGTCTCGGAAAGGTGGTCGTGATCGTGACGACCTGGCTCTGCTGGCACGTCGGCATCGTCGCCCTCAACGGCGACTTCGCGTTTACGGTGACCAACGTGCTGATCCACGGGATTCCGTACCTCGTGCTGACGTACCGGTACGGGCAGGCGCGTCGGCACGCGGCGCCGTGGATCGCGCGGATCCTCCGTGGCGGCGCGGCAGCGTTCGCGGCGAGCGTTGTGTTTCTCGCGTTTGCGGAAGAGATGCTCTGGGATCGCTTCGTGTGGCACGACCGGCCCTCCCTTTTCGGTGAGGGCGCCGTGCTCTCCGCGAGCGCGCTGGCCGTTCTCGTGCCGCTTCTCGCGCTACCGCAGCTCGTCCACTACGTCCTCGACGGCTTCATCTGGCGCGGCCCCACCAACCCCCACCTCTGAGCTCTTCAGTTTCGTCGTTTTGGGGAGCTCTTCTTCAGTTTCGTCAGTTGACGCCGAGGTGGGCAAGAGCGTCTTCTCGCGACGCGGTCAGCCGCTCGACGGATCCGTTCCGCACAACCGCGTGAAGGCTGTCGAGGACCGAGTCGCTGTTGCGAAGCTGCCATCCCGCCGAACGACCCGCGCGCAGCTTGAGCTCCAGCGCGACCACCCGACGCCGCCGCGGATCCGGCGACGACATGTCGACGAGCACAAAATCACCGCAGCCCAGCGCCTGGTCGCTCCGAAAAAGCCACCACTGCGTCGCCCGCGTCAAAAGCGTTTCCGCGAACGCACGCTCGTCGCAACGAAACGCAAAGCGCCCGAGCAGCGCGGACGGATCCTGCCGCTCCGCCTTCGCGAGGTGGCGAAGGCGCGCTCGAAAACGATCGCCCCGGCAATGAATCGGGCGATGCAATCGGAGCAGGAGCGTCGACATGGCGACGCGAACGTAAGTCGGCTTCGCCGTGAGGGAAGATCGAAAGTCGCCGAGCGACTACTTCGAACCACCCGTTCGGTCGTGGACCGTGCAACCGAGAAGTCGGGCGATGCGCTCTCCGCACGCGACCGCTTCCCGGCGCTGTCGCGGCAGGAACACCGCCACCGGGATCACGCGAGCCCCGAACATCGAGCCGAACCGCTGTCGCTCTCGAAAACGAAGCCGCACGTAGAGCCAACTGTTGGACCGTTTTTGCCGACTGGGAAGCACCCAGACCTCTGTGATGGACTCGGCCGGAACAAAGAAGGGCATCCACGGAATCAGGCCTCGGGTTCGCTCCACCCCAAGGCCGCTGATGCGAAAGCGTGACGACCCCCAAAGCGTGACCATCAGGGAAGCGGTCAGAAACGCGACCGCGGCACCGAACCCGAGGACTCGTTCTGCGGTCGTAAGTCCCATTCGCCATGCGTCGACCGCCGACGAGAAGGGGTACTCCGAGAGCAGGCCGGCTCCCACCACGAAAAAGAGCAGCGCGACGAAGACGCTCAAACCCACGCCCACGCGGTGGGTCCAGGTGCCGCTGCTTCTCGACAGCGCTTTGAGGAGGTGAGCCTCGGCCTCACATCCCTCTCGATGGGGGATGATCAGATCGTCATCGTCGACCACCCCTGCAATCAAGAGGCCGCTTGTACGACGAAGACCCCGCAGTTTGCTTCGAACAACGCGACGCCGGTCTCCGTCGAAACGCTGGACGTAAACGTAGGTCGCAGTGAGGGCCAAGCGGCGCGCGGCTTTCGCCGAAGGGAAGTCGGGTTGGGAACTCCAGAAAAGGCGCAGCCGCTCGCGCGTGCTTGGTCCCGCGCGTTCGGCGACAACCGGCTCGCTCTGCTCCCGAAACGCACCGCCGCGCGTTTCGCCGGGCCACTGTTCAAAAGGCTCCCAGGCCACGAGGGCATGGTAGCGCACCCCACGCGGGGCTGTGATATCCAAGAAAGACGCTCCTGAAGTGTCTCGGGGTAAGGGAGGTACGTGATGTCGACTCGAATCGTTGCCTGGATCGCAGCGCTTGCACTCGCGTGTGGAGGAGGTTCCGAAGAGCCACAGCCGGAGCCGACCGAAGGGGCCGAGGAGCCCGTGCCGCAGCCTGAGCCTGAGCCCGAGCCGGAACCTGAACCTGAACCTGAACCTGAGCCCACCGGTCCAGGAACCTTGCAGGTTACCAATCGCGTAGATGGCGAAGACGCGGGCGGCACGGTGCAGGTGCTCAGCGACTCCGGCGAGGTCGTTGCAGAGGGCGCGAGCGGATCAACCTTCAACGTGGAGTCCGGCAGCTACCGCCTCCGCGGAACGATTACCGACGAGTCGATTCTCATCGATACGCCAACGACCGATTCCGAGGATCTCGCCACCGTGGCGCCCGGCGAAGCGGCGACGGCGTTCGTCGAGCATCCGCGCGCCCGCGTTCGCATTCGTGTTCTTCGAAACAACCGTCCTGTGCGTCGATGGCGTCTCGAAATGCAGCGGCGCGGTTCGGACGAAACGATCACGCTCCAGCCCACGGACGACTACGTGCCGGTGACGCCCGGTCGCTACAACGGAACCGTGCACGTCGGAAGCACCCAGATTCAAGTCCAGGACGTGGTGCTTCAAGGCGGGGCGCAGCGCGACCTACCGATTCGAATCCAGTAAGCGCGTCTACAAGCCCATCTGCTTTGCGATGATCACCTTCATGATCTCGCTCGTTCCGGCGTAGATCCGCTGCACCCGCGCATCCATGTACGCGCGCGTCACTGGGTACTCGAGCATGTACCCGTAGCCGCCAAAGAGCTGCAGGCAGCGATCGACCACGCGCCCGAGCATCTCGCTGTGCCACAGCTTGCTCATGGAGCACTCCTTCACGAGGTACTCGCCGGCGACGTGCGCTTCGAGGAGCTTGTCGAGAAACGCCTGCCCCACCTCGACCTCGGTCGCGCACGCGGCGAGCTCAAACTGCGTGTTCTGAAACTTGCTGATCGGACGTCCGAACGCCTGCCGCTCTTTGGTGTACGCCACCGTATCCGCGAGCACCTGCGCCGCGCCCGCCTGCGCGGCAACGCCGACCACGAGGCGCTCCTGCTGAAGCTTGCGCATCAACATGAGAAAGCCCGCGCCCTCTGCGCCGATCCGGTTCGCCGCGGGCACGCGACAGTCTTCGAAGGCGAGCTCGGAGGTGTCCTGCGACGCCATGCCCATCTTCTTGAGCTTCTTGCCTTTGCGAAACCCGTCGCGACCCGCTTCGACCACGAAGAGCGAAATGCTCTGGTGCGGATTGTCGTCCTTGCCGCCGGTCTTCGCGGCAACGATGCAGAGGTCGCAAAGAATCCCGTTGCTGATGAACGTCTTCGCACCGTTCAACACGTACTCGTCGCCGTCGCGAACCGCGGTCGTTTTGATCCCGGCGAGGTCCGAGCCCGTTCCCGGTTCGGTCATCGCGATCGCGCTGACGAGTTCGCCGGACGCAAGGCCTGGCAGCCAGCGCTTTTTCTGATCGGCATCCCCGAACTCGTGCACGTAGGGCACCACGATGTCGGAGTGCAGTGAGAGGGCGAAGCCGGACTCGTAAATCTTCGCGAGCTCTTCGATCACGACCACCGAGCAGAGAAAGTCGCCGCCCGGGCCGCCGTGCTCTTCCTCCAGCCAGGGGCACAAGAACCCGGCTTCGCCCGCGCTTCGCCAGGTTTCGCGATCGACGCTTCCCGCCTCTCGCCACGCTTCCTGTTTCGGAACGACCTCGCGTTCGAGAAAGGTTCGAAAGGACGTTCGAAACTGCTGGTGCTCTTCGCCAAAGAGGGTGCGCTTCATGATTCTTCACAATCGTGCATTGGCGCCGATCGCTCAAGGGTTGCGCCTTGCCGCTGTGAGATTCCGGGACCAGATCTGCCTCTATGTTCTTCAACGCGCCGCCTTACGACGGTCCCACGACCGACCACTTCGACGGTCGCCGCTTTCACAACTCGGACGAGGCGGTGGGCCACGCGAGCGGGCTCGACCTCTTGAAGTGGACGATGAATCGTGACGCGGGCCCGTGGGAGCGAAGGGAACAACCGCCAGGGCCGCCGCCGCCTCGCCGCGTTGAGTCCGGCATTCGGGTGACGCTGGTCGGACACGCCACGCTCCTCGTGCAGATGAAGGGGCTGAACTTTCTGACCGATCCGGTGTGGGCGGACCGCATCGGTCCGGTGAGCTGGGCGGGACCCAAGCGCTTTCGGCAGCCCGCGCTCCGCTTCGAAGACCTGCCGCCGATCGACCTCGTGCTGGTGAGTCACAACCACTACGACCATCTTTGTGTGCCGACCCTCAAACGCCTCGCGGCCGAACACAACGCGCCGCCCATCGTGACCGGCCTGGGCAACCTGGCCCTTCTCGCGCAGCACGGCATTCCCGGTGGCATCGAGCTCGACTGGTGGGATCGAACGGAAGCCGCGGGCGTTTCCGTGACCGGTGTGGAGATGCAGCATTTTTCGGGACGCGGACCGGGCGACCGCGACGTCTCGCTATGGATGGGGCTCGTGGTCCATCACGAAGACGGCGACGTGCTCTTCTGCGGAGACACCGGCTATGGCGAGCACTTCACGCGGATTCGGGAGCGTGTCGGAGCGCCGCGCCTCGCGCTGGTTCCCATCGGCGCGTTTCGGCCGCGCTGGTTCATGTCGCGGGTGCACGTCGACCCGCATCAGGCTGTGCAGGCGCATCTCGATCTTGGCGCGCAGGTGAGCATCGGGATGCACTACGGCACGTTTCGGCTGGCGGACGACGGGATGGACGAACCGATCGACGAGCTCGCCCACGCGCGCGACGCCCTGGGCGTTAAGGAAGACGAGTTTCGCGTGATCGAGCACGGCGTCGGCTGCGATCTGGCCGGGCCCGCGGAGTAGCTCGTCCCTGCACGCGCTGGAAGAAGGCCACCATCGCGTCGTGGGCGACCTCCGGTTCCTCGAGAAGCGCAAAGTGGCCTCCTTCGAGGGCGACGTGCCGTCCATAGCGTCGGCCGTAGCGGCGAATCGATACGGGAGAGGTCATCGTGTCGCGATCGCCGCCGATCGTAAGGACCGGCACGCGCGGCGGGCCAGCGTGTCGAGACGCTCCCGCGATCAGGAGCACTCCGTCGATCTGTCGACGAAGCCGTGGCGCCAGCCGGCTCGCGCCGATCCCCCCGGCAGAGATTCCGGCGAGCACGATGTGTCGCTTGCCGTCGGCGCGGAGACGCGCGATCGCGGCGCGGACACGATCTTCATGGCGCTGCCAGCGCGCGTCGAACCCGCCGGAAGGACAGAGGGTGCTCCCGCCGGCGTTTGCGGCAGCCTGGGCGACTTGCCAACACGGAAGCGCGAAGTTGCCGGCCCATCCGTGGAGAAAGACCACGCCGAGATCCCCGTCTCGCTTCATGGAGAGGGTCGCGTTTTGGCCGGCCCAACTTGCAAAGACCGGAGTGCCGTACACGCCGACGTCCTTGCGCATGTCGCGGTAGGCGGCCCCCATGGATCGGCGAAGGCCGCGCGCGTCCGGTTCGACGAGCGGAAGCAGGCTTGCAACAGGAAGCGCGATGTCGGCTTCGTCGATGACCGCAACAGCGAGCTTGTCGTGGGCGAGCTCACCAAAGCGCGCGGCGACTTCCACGAGTGCGAGCGTCGCGACGAGGGCCCCAACGAGGGCGCGCCGAAGCCACCGCGGGGCGACGCGGCGATCCTCCGAGTCCTTCCTTCGCAGGTGGCGCGCGACGAGGCCCGTTGTGACACCGAGGTACACAAAGCCGAGGGGGGAGAGCGGCAGCGCGATCGCGACGACCCACAGAAACCCCAGCCCGATCGTTCGGAGCATGAATCCATCGTTGATGGGCCCTTCGACCGAAGCGTGGCCGCCGCATGGAGAAATTGTGGCGAAGGGCCGGCAAGCCCGAAGAATGCTTGCGAAACCGCGGGTTCCTACGCAAGGTCGGCACCCCTTCGGAGGCTCCCAATGGTATCCTTTCCTCGACTCGTGCGCGTTCCCTTCGCTTTCGTTCTGCTTTCCCTTGCCTGCTGCACGCCGCAGGGAGACCCCGGCGTAGGCTCCGGATATTCGGATGATTTTGAGCGCGACCGTCTGGGCGACGACTACAACAATACCGGCGGCCCGTGGGAGATCCGCGAGGGCTGGCTGCACGTTCGCGGCGCCCGAAACCGACCTTTGTGGCTTCGGAGGGTTTTGCCCCGAAATGTTCGCGTCGAATTTGATGTGAAGAGCACAACGCCCGATGGGGACATCAAAGTGGAAGTCTTTGGTGATGGAAGCAGCCGCGCGGAATCGGAGAGCTACACGGCGACGAGCTACGTCGTGGTCTTCGGCGGCTGGAGCAACTCCAAGAACATCATCGCGCGGATGGACGAGCACGGCGCCGACCGAGCGGAGGGTCCGCGACGACCTGTCGAGATGAACCGCGTTTACCACCTCAAGATCGAGCGTCGCGGAGACACCATCACCGCGTGGGTCGACGGGGAGGAACTCGCGACGATGGAGGACTCCGACCCGCTCGAGGGCCGCGGTCACGACCACTTCGCGTTTAACAACTGGCAGTCGGACCTCTGGTTCGACAACCTGGAGATCACCCCCCTTTGAGGCGTATGTGAGAGAGAGAAGCGAGTTTGAGATTCGACTAGGCGATCTGGAGACTCGCCTCGGTCGCCTCAAGTCTCTCTACGAGCAGTGGTTCCAGGGACTCGAGCGTCTGCCGCCGACGCGGATTCGCGAACGTTTTGAGCGTGAGCTTCGAGAGCTTCGACGGCAGCAGCCTCGAAACACGGCGCTGCGCTTTCGCTACCAAACGCTCTACCAGCGCTACACCACCCTCTCGAACTATTGGAATCGCATCACGCGGCAGATCGAGGAGGGGACCTACAAACGCGATGTACTTCGTGCGCGACGTCGCCGAAGTCGCCAGGAGCGGGCCGCGCAGCGAGAGGCGTCGGTGGATGTCGAGATCGATGTCGACATGGACTCCTTCGACTTCGATGCGGAAGTGGCGGGGGCGCTCGAGCAGCTGACCGAGCTACCGGCGGACATGGCGGAGCCTCTTCCGGAGGACAAGACCGAACCGAATATTCAGGTGATGGGACGACCGCTGGCGGGGGGACCGCCGCCGAAAGCCGTGAAGGCAACGTTCGGTCGTCCGCGCGAGAGCGCGCCGGCACCGGGCCCGAAGGCGCCGCGAGGTCCGAAGCCGCCGCCGAAGCCACCAAAGCCAGCGACCGGATCAGATATGCGCCGCATTTACGACCAGTACATCGCGGCGCGAAAGAAGAACAACGAGCGCACCGACAACGTGAAGTTCGAGACGCTTGCGCGGCAGATCAAGAAGATGGTCCCGAAGCTCAAAGAGAAGCACAAAGGCAAGAAGATCGACTTCGAGGTTGTCGTTCGAAACGGCAAGGTGGGTCTCAAGCCGGTTCCGAAGGACTAGACCGCGCGTACTTTAGACTGACCGTGCGATCGCGCCGGGCTCGGCGGTTCTCGCAAGGCGCGAAGTCGCTGGAATACTGTCGGTATTTCAAGACGAGCAACGCCGCGAGGGGCGTCGAGAACAAGCGAGCGTGCGGTCAGTCTAAAGGAAGCGCGGTCTAGGTCTACGCGCGCTGGCGTCGGCGCCGGAGTGAATAGTGCGCCGTGAGCGACTCGTGCACTTCGCCGCGCTCGTCGGTCAACCACACCATCTTCAGCTTTTCGGGCACGGCGATCGTTCCCGGCTTGGCATAGGTGCCGAAGAGTACGTCCCAGAGCGGGCTGGTGACGCCGTGGTTCTTCGAGGGATCGACGAAGTGGTGAAAGAAGTGGTGGCGACGCGCCCAGCGTCCGTAGGGGCCGATCCCTTCGTGGGTGTGCTCGCGGCGATGCAGTACTTCGTAGGCGACGTACATCGCGACGAGTCCCGCGGTGTACGCAGTGCCGCCGGCGACGCCCGCGATAAGGATGGCGGGTCCGATCGCGATCGCGGTGGTGGCCAGGGCGGCGAGTACCTTTTTCCAGGCCGGCGCGAAGTAGCTCCCTTGGCTGTGGTGACGGATGTGTTCCTTGGCGAAGGGATTGCGCCGATGCCGGTGTCCGAGAAAGCGGTGAATCACGTACTCGAGAAGCGTCCACGTGAGGACGCCGAGGAAGAGGGGAAGGGCAAGAGTCATCGTTCGATCTCCGGGGCAAGGGCATCGGCAAACGCGGCGTCGCAGGCCGCTTGGGACGCTCCCCAGCCGAGGAGAAGCGTCGTGATCATTGCGCGGGTCAGGCGCCCTACGTTCAGCAGGTCCGGCGCGATCCTCGCTTGCTTGGCGAGCTGGGTCGTTCCTTGAACGCTGGCCCAGAGAAGCACCGCGCGTTCTTGAGCGTCTCCGTCTGCGAGAACGTTCTCCCTCGCGCAAACGTTGAGCGACACGCCGACGGGGAGGAGCGCTTCCGTGATCGCGCGCGCGACCTGCGATGCGTCTTCGATGAGGATTCGCGGTTCGGCGATCATGGTGGTGATGAGTGCGAAGCCGTGGGGGTTGCGCTGGCTGAAGGCGGCGTAGGCGAGCGCCTGTGCGACCACGCGTCCGAGCGGTGACTCGGGTCCCGCGTCGCGAATCGCGCCGGCGAGCTCACCGATCACGCGAATCACCACCGCAGCGAGAAGCGCGTCCTTTGACGGGAAGTAGCGGTAGAGCGCGCCGGGCGTGTAGTCGGCGCCGTCCGCGACCTTCTTGATCGAGAGCGCGTCGACCCCCTCCGCCGCGATCAGATCGGCGGCGACTTCGAGCAGCCGTTCGCGGTTCGCTTGGCGACGTCGCTGTCGGGGTCGTGGGGATACGTGACTCACAGTCAAAAAATAAACGATGTTTACGTTTTGTCCAGAAGTATCTGTAAGCGCTCGTGATTGCGCCTTGTTTTGTTGGCTCCGCAGATTAAAACGATCGCACTCATTTTCATGACACGAATGTCAATAAAATCAGGTTGGCTAATTCCTTCGATCGCGAGGACGCTGCAGGCCCCGAGGATTTCATCGCGATTCCATCGCGATTCCGAACGTTTACGCCGAGGTAAGCAGACGTCCCCGTACAGCTGGCAAGGTGGGCAGACTTTTCGGTGCGCCACAACCCAGTGATTCCAATGGTTTACGACGGGGTAGGCAGACTTTTTGGCGTGCCTGTTTTCGACGTGAGGGCATCGCTCGCCTGTGATTTCAACGGTTTACGCGAAGGTGGGCAGACTTTTCCGTACCTGGTACGGCAGCCCACAGAGGTGGTACGGCAGCCCACAGAGGTACGGCAGCCACGGGACTTGAGCGGACTTTTCCGTACCTGGTACGGCAGCCCAGACTCTTTCGCGGCCGGGCACGTCCGACCGCTACTCCGCGGCGTGGACCGCTTCAGCCACCGGCTCTCGCGCCAAGAGTCGATCCAGTCGATGAAGCAACGGCCGGAGCGTCCGCGGATCCAGCGCGCTCACCGCCACCCCATCGTGATCGTGCGCAAGCATCGCCGCTCGGCGCGGGTCGAGCTGATCAGCCTTGTTGTACACCACCACACACGGCACTTGGTCGAGCCCAAGCTCCTCCATCAGCGCCACGGTGGTCTGGTAGTGATCCTCGTTCGAAGGATCGGACGCATCGATCACATGAAGCAGCAGGTCCGCATCCTGCGCCTCTTCGAAGGTCGCGCGAAACGCAGCGAACAAATCCTTCGGCAAGTCGCGGATGAACCCGACCGTGTCGCTGACGACGATGTCCAGGCCGCTCGGCAGCCGCGCGCGTCGCGTTCGCGTATCCAGCGTCGCAAAGAGCTTGTCCTCCGCCAGCACATCCGCGCCGGTGAGCGTGTTGAGTAGCGTGCTCTTGCCCGCGTTCGTGTAGCCGACCACCGCCACGGTCGGAATGCCGCGCCGACCGCGCTTGCTTCGCCGCTGCTTGCGCCGCTTCGCCTGCTTTTTGAGCTCTCGGCCGAGACGCGTGATCCGCTCCCGCGCGCGGCGTCGCCCGATCTCCAACTTCGTTTCACCGGGACCGCGGCCACCAATGCCGCCGGTAAGACGAGAAAGCGCGTCGTCCTTCTGCCCCAGGCGCGGCAAGAGATACTTCATCTGCGCGAGCTCAACCTGCAGCTTGCCGTCCTTGCTCTGCGCACGCTGCGCAAAGATGTCCAAGATCAGCTGCGTGCGGTCGAGGATCTTGAGGTCGGTAACCCGCGCGATCGCTGCCGCCTGCGCCGGACTGAGCTCGCGGTCGAAGATCAGCACTTCGACGTCGAGCTGCATCGCCCGAATCACTACGTCTTCGAGCTTGCCCCGACCCATTACATACTTCGCGTCCACGCGGTCGCGCACCTGGAGCACGGTGTCCGCAACATCGACGCCCGCGGTGCGCGCAAGCTCCTTCAGCTCCCGCAGCGAATCCCCCGCATGAAGCGAGTTCTTCTTCGCGCACACGTGCACGAGGATCGCGCGACCGTCCTTGGCGACAACGGGCCGCGCTTTTCGCGCACGCGCGAACTCTTCCTCGAGCGCACCAACGAGCTCCGCCGGATCCACGTCGAGGCGCGAGTAGGAGAGCGGCCCGAAGGTTCGATAGGGCGGCTCGCCTTGTCCGTCGCCCGGAACGCAGTGCCCGTAGTAGACCCACGTTGGCCGCGCTTCGCCGGGTGCAAGACAGATCGCCGCGATCAGATCGAGACGCAGTCGCGTGAGGTCGACGATGTCGTCCCGCGAAAGCGGTTCGTTGGCCAGGTGCGTGTGAATCAGACGCAGACCACGAAGGCGACCTGCACCCGCACGAAGGCGGCCCACGTCCGGAAGCATGAGCTTCGACGCGTCCCCGATGATGACGTGCGTGACCGAGCCCGTGCGATCGACGAGCACCCCGACCTGCCGCCCCGTCGAATGCGAGACCTCACAAAGCGAGCGAGTTAGCTCGGGTGTCGTGAGGACGTCGAAGGGAACGCGGCGGCGATAGATCCGTTGAAGGGCCTTGGTTTCCGAGGGGCTGAGGCCCGAGGTATTGCCGTGAATAGGACGCAAGAGGGAACGAAACTCCTTGCCGCACTACGAGCGTAGCAGGTTCGCGG
>JBCDAA010000019.1:0-45785 GCA_039186435.1 Myxococcota bacterium
CTCCTACCCCCCGCGGGTGTTATCTTTTTCGGGTGTGGTTAGGTGCGCGTCCCCCTGCGGCCCTTTCGTGGTATGTTCGCCCCCACTCCAGGGCTAACTCCCGACGGATGGCGAATCGGCGGTCCGGAGCGACTGTGGTGGTGATGGATCCCAGCACGTCTTCGTCTTTCCGCTGGCAACTGAGGAAAGCGATCGACGCGGCTACGAGTTTGTCATCGAGAGCGAGGACGCAACGTCCATCGCGGTCTACAGCGCGTGCGACGAGGCTCCCATCGCATGCACGTCGTTGAGTCATGGTCACGGCACGCTGACGACGGTACTCGGCGGTGGCGACTATCGATTCGTGGTTGAAGGAACCGGCGGTTACGTGTTGCGGTCGCGAGCCGCGCGCTACGCCACCGATCCCATCGACGGGATCCTGAGCCTCGCGCTCCATCCAACGAGTGTCGGTGAACCGGCGCCTTCGCTCACCGTTCGCTACGACGAAGCGCAATCGATGTACCTGGCGGAACGCTCCGCAGACCCCTCCGCGCATGCCCCGGTTTCGGTCATGAGCCTCCAGGAGATCCTCAACCTTCTGGACCGACATCGGGAGACGTTCTCCGCGCCCGTCGAGACCGGGAACTTTCTGGCGGTGAACGCCGGCCACCTCGCGATCGAGCGCCGCGATCCCCCCGAAATTCCACATGATGAAGAGCAAATTGAGCGCCTTCAGCATTTTTCGGACCAGTGGGCATTGCTCGGCGATATCGCCGATGCGTCCGCCCGGGAAAACCGCCGCGCGTCCACCTACCGGGGCATTCGTCAATCCATGGAGAACCTCAATACGGTTTGTGAAGATGCCGGGAGCGAGCGGTGCGCAAACCATCGCGCCTGGGTCGCTGCCTACAACGAGGTCGCGGAGCGCTTTCGAGCGCTCGTCGAGACCGCCTTCGCCGAAGATCGCTAGTCGGTCCGTCGCGCGAGAATCCAGGCCGCCGGCGCGAGCACGAGACTCATCGTCACACCGATCGCCGCGGTGAGACCCATGGCGCGGAGGGCGGGGTTCGCACTCAACGCAAGAACCCCAAACGAAGCCGCCGTCGAAAGGCAGGCGGTGATCAGGCTGACCAGCGTCGCGGGACCGTCGTCGCCCTCGTGCATCTCCGTCTCGACCATGAAGACGCCGTAGTCGACGCCCATGCTGAGAACGAGCAAGAGCGCAACGACGTGCAGAAGCGTCGCGTCGATTCCCAGGAGTCCCAAAAGACCGAGGGTTGCGAACGCTGCGATCAGCGCAGGCAAGAACGCCGCGAGGGAGAGTCGAAGGCGCCGATAGCGCACGAGGACCAAGAGGAAGACGGCGAAGAGCCCTGCGACGATCAGCTCGAGCGTGCGACTGCGAAAGGTTCCGTAGGCTTCCTGCATGAAGGCAGCCTGGTCGAAGACGCGCACTCCCTCGATCGCTTCGGTCCGCGCGCGCAGCGCCTCGATGTCGTGAACGCCATGGAGAAAACTCAGCACCGCGTGGCCGTCGCCGAAGGGGAGCTGGTGCGCGGCGGCAAGCTGCGCGAGGGGCGTCCCGTCGAAGGCCTCGTTCGTCAGGGGGGAAAACGGCGCGCGCAGAACGTCTTCAAAGGGGGCAAAGGGCGCGGTGACGAATCCTTCGGCCTCGAGCGCGGCGGTGGTTTGCGCCCAGGCATCGTTTGGAATCGATTCGTAGTTGCGGCGCTGCGTGGCCTCCGAGAGGAGCAGCGGATGAAGGGAGCGAAACGACGAGAGCTCCTCTGCATCCACTGCGGCCTCAAGCTTCTCGAAGACCTCATCGTTTCGCGTGAGGGCTTCTTCTCGCGTGGCCCCGGTCGCGATGACAAAGCGCGCGGCCTCCATGCGGGCGACGCGTTGTCGAACGCGTCCATCTTCGGCACGAAGTTCCGGATCGGTGGGGTTGAGGGCGCGAATATCGTCCTGCCAGGTGAGCAGCGGAAGTCCAGCGGCGGCGAGGATCGCGCCCGCGCAAGGCAAGAGCCAAAGCGCTCGTCGATGGCGCGCGAGCCCATCAAGAACGCGCGACGAAACGGCGGCGATTCGCCGATGCACACCCGTAGTGCGCGGGGCGGCCGGCATGAGCGGCGGCAACACATAACGCGTGATGAGCACCGCGGTCGCGATCCCAACCGAGGTAAAGATCGCCATCTGCCGAATGCCGGGAAAGGAAGTCCACGCGAGCCCCGAGAGTCCCGCGATCGTCGTCGCCGCCCCGAGCGCAAGCCCCGGCCAGATCCGGCGGGCGGTTCCGTGGGCATCGTCTCCCGCGTGGCGCGCGAGATGATCGTGGTTGAGAAGGTGCGCGACGTAGTCCATCGCGACGCCGATCAACGTGGCCCCAAACGCCAGGGTCAGACCGTGAATCGCATCGAAGATCGTGGAAACGACCGCGATCGCGACGACCATGCCGCCGGCGAGCGGCAGCCCGGCGAGGACGAGGTGCCGGGGCGTTTGAAAGAGAACGAGAATCAGAAGGACGACGCCGAGCGTGCCGACGATCGAAACGCGCTGAATGTCGGCGCGAATCGTTTCCTCGGATCGAACGGCGATTCGGTGCACGCCGGCTTGCTCGAGGGTGAGCGTTCCGTCGTTGATCGCCGCGAAGTCCTCCGCGATCGCGCGCTGGAGCGAACGGGATGCGGTCGTGTCGAAGGGCGACGCCTCTGTTGCCAAGAGGACGACCCCGAAGCGGTCCTCCTCGCCGGTCACGAAGCTGCCTTCTCGGATCCGCAGTTCGCCCTGTTGAGCCTGCAGCGCTTCCACGTGTTCGACGAAGGCCAGCCACGGATCTTCGGGCGCGATGCGGCGGACGAACGCGCCGGTGGGACTCGCGAGTTCCCGCTTGAGGCGGGCAATGCGTTGGCGAATCGAATCCTCGTTGAGGGGCTCGAGAAAGTTCAGGCGGCGCGGAAAGTAGACCTCGTAAAACGCACGTTCGAGCGTCTCGTCAGGGCCGGAGCGCACCCAGGCGATCTCGGGGCGTTCAACGAGGCGTTCGGCCAGCGCTCGTGCGGCGGCGGCGGCGGCGTCTCCGTCGGAGGCTTCGACAGTGAGCGTGATGGTGCGGTTCAGATCCGAGCTCGTAAGGGCCTGGGAAAGCTCCGCGAGAAGTCGGTCCTCGGTTGCAGGGAGGAACTGCGTGATGTCGGTGTCCACGCGGAGCCGGGCGCCCGCCCACAGCCCTACGAGAGCGAGCGCTCCGATAACGACAAACGCGCGGAGCCGCATGCGCAGGCCTTAGCGCACCATGCCCGGAACTCAAAATCCGGCCGAACGTTCAACGGCGGGTGCGGTATGGTCGCCGGGTGACGGTGTTGGTGGCCGGATGTGGGTACGTCGGGAGCGCCTTCGCGCGGCTCGTCCTTGCGAGCTCCGAAGACGCCGAGGTGATCGGGCTGCGCCGGACTGTGAGCAAGCTTCCTCCCGGCGTGCGCGGCGTCGCGGCCGATCTCGGGGATCGCGCAGGGCTCGCGGAAGCGCTCGCTCCCGTTGCCGAAGAGATCGATCTCTTGGTCTACGCGGCCGCGGCGGACGCGCGCACCGACGAAGCGTACGTTCGCGCCTACGTGAACGGGCTCGACAACGTACTCGCGGCGCTTGCGGATGCACCTCTTCGGCGCGCGCTCTTCACTTCGAGCACTGCCGTGTATGGACAGCAAGAAGGGTGGGTCGATGAGGCCTCGCCGACGGAGCCCGCAAGCTTTTCAGGACGCAGGCTGCTCGAAGCGGAAGCGCGCTTGGCGGCGGCGAGCACCGAGAGCGTTTCGCTTCGCCTTGGCGGAATCTACGGACCAGGACGCACGCGTCTTGTGCAGCGGGTGGAGCAGGGCGACGTGGGCGCCAACCGCTGGACCAACCGCATTCACCTCGAGGACTGCGCCGGCGCGATCGCGCATCTCTTGGCGCTGCCAAATCCCGACTCCGTCTACGTCGGAGTGGACGAGGCGCAAGCGTCCCTCGCGGATGTGGCGGCGTTGATCGCGGACTGCCTCGCGTGTGAGCGTCCGGTCGTCAACGGAGCGCCGAAGGGCAAACGATGCCGGAGCGAGCGTCTTCGGCAGACCTACACGCTACGGGTTCCGAGCTATCGCGAGGGCTACCCGGAGATCGTCGATGCGTACCGGGCTACTCGCACTTAGTCTGCTCCTCCTTCACTCGTCCGCCTGGGCGCAGACGGGCCCCGCGTCGCACCTGATGACGGAGGAGGAAGAGATCGCCGAAGACGAAGAGGAGGACGAGCGGCCTCCTCCCGACGTCGCACCGCGCGCCGTTCCTGACTACGACGGGCGCGGTGAGACCCCCTCGTCCGCTGGCCGAAAGCTCCTTTGGATTCCGCGGCTCCTCTTTGCGCCGCTCTACTTCGTCACCGAGTTCCTGCTTCGCCGTCCGCTCAGTTATCTCTCGCGTCTGGCGGAACAGGGATCCGGTGATCCGCTGCGCTTTTTCGTCTTCGGTGACCGACAGCAGGTCGCCATCGCGCCGACGCTTCTCATCGACTTCGGCGACTCGCCGAGCGCGGGCTTCTACCTCCGCATCGACGAGGTGTTTCATCCCAACTTCAAGATGCGCTATCGCTTCGCGACCTGGGGGCGAGACTGGCTACGGCTTTCGTCGATCTGGCGCTGGGAACCGCAGCCGCACGAGCGCTATCGCTTCGAGGTGGTCTTCGACATTCAGCGCCGCGCGGATGGTCGCTACTCCGGTCTCGGCAGTGAGATCGGAAACGACAACGGCGCGCGCTTTCAGTTTCGTATGTTCGACTTGCTGCTGAACTTCGAGGCGGAGCCTTGGCGCGCAAGTCACGTTCGCGCGTATCTCGGGTTTCACGAGCGGCGTTTTTCGGACGATGTATTTCGAGGCCGCACCATCGAAGAGCGCGTGGTGGAAGGCGCGTTCGCTCTGCCGGCGCGTTACCCCGACGGGTATTGGGCGTGGGTCCAGGGCTTCGAGGTGGTCATCAATACGCGCAAGTCTCGTCCTGGCAACACCTCGGGCTTGCTGCTTCAGGTGCACGGCGAACACGCTTTCGACATCGAAGACCTCAACGGCGCTCGATGGGTCCACTACGGCGGTTCGATCGGCGGCTTTCTCGACGTGAGCGCCGCCGGACACGTGATCGCAGTGCATCTCTCCGCGCGCGTCGTCGAACCCATCCGGGGCGCGGTGCCCTTCACGGAAACGATCGACCTCGGCGGGCAAGGACCCTTGCGCGGGTTTCGCTACGGGCGCCTTCGCGGCCTCTCGTCAGCGACGCTGGTGTTTCAATACAGCTGGCCGATTTGGGGATACCTGGACGCGATTGCGCACGTGGGCCTTGGAAATGTGTACGACGGGCGCTTCGACGATTTCGACATCGACAACCAGCGGGTGAGTTTCGGCATCGGCTTTGGTGCAATCGACGAGGCGGATCACCGCTTCGAGTTCACGATCGCCTGGGGCACCAACCCCCTCGACGAAGATCGCGTGCGCGTTGTGAGTACGCGCGTCGCGGTCGGTGCAACGCTCGAGTTCTGAACACTGCTCACGTCGGTCTCGGAAACGCGAGTATTTTCAGCCGTGAGAAGTCCCGCACGGATCTGTCGTTTCGTACGACTTCCGTGCGGCTTTGGGCAGCTCCTGATACGGTTGCTCCCGATGCGGTTGTTCTGCATGCTTTGCGTCGCCTCGTTGGCAGGCGCCTGTGCGAAAGGAGCCTCCGGAGGAAACGACGGCGGCGGGGGTCGCCAAGACGCCGCTTTCGATGCTCCTTTCGGGCGTGACGTCGGCGCGCGCGACTCCGGCGGTCGAGACGTCGGTCTGCGCGACACGGGACCCGCCTGCATGGACGACCTGGTCGGCGACACGTGCGAGGAGGCGATGGACCTCGGCACCCTCGACGTCGGGAGCATGATGGTAGTCACCGGCAAGCTGCCGATGCTGACCGACGCGGACTGGTATCAGATCGCGTTTCCCGCGGTGAACATGCCCGGCTCAATGTTTGGAGGCGGCATGCCGACCCTGAACCTCGAAGGGGATGCGACCATGGTGTTCTCGCTCGAGACGGAGTGCGGCACCACCGCGAGCTGCGGCGAAGGCACCTCCCGCGAGCTGACCAGCTACAGCTTTGTCGATGACCAGTCGACAGGACCGGACCCGGTTCTTCCGGGCGGCATGCGAAACGACTTTTCGACCCGGGACGTGCCCTGGCCTGGCGTTCTTCGCATCCGCGTCGCGCGCCGCGGCGGACCCGTGGACTGCAGCGACTACACCCTCACGATCAGTCGCTAGGCTCTTCGCCAGAGCCTTGTGGATGCGGGAACGCGGGAGTTCCCCCGATGAGCATGCCCGTCATGCGCCACCCTTCCGTTTCCAGGGCGTAGAAGAGCGTCGCGTGAGCGCTGCCAACATCACTTTCGAGGATGCATTGGCGTCGGTGAACGCGACCTTCCCACGTTTGGATTTCAGGGCATCCGATCGAACGGGTCGAACGGAGGTACGCGTTGTGAGAGACGGCGTCCTCGAACGCCGCGATGGGAACACTCTCGCGGTAGGGCGTGGCCATTAGCTGGTACGCCGCCGCGTAGTCCTCGGCCTGGATGTGCGCGATCAGGTTGTCGTCCACCTCGCCGGGCCCGGACTCCACCGTCAGTGGATGAAGCACCGGTCGAGAGGGCTCCAAAGGAGTGTCGGACGGACTCTGAGGTCCCTTGCAGGCGGTGAGAGCGAGCACGACGGTGAGAATTCGTGTCACCAGGGAATCTTGCATCAATCCCTTGACGTGGACACGACCCGCGGTAGATTCATCCGGTCATCAGGATGGTCGGATGATTACCCGCAGGAACCCAGCCCTCGAAAGCGGCGCAAGCCTCGAGACTTCCACAGGTTGGCTGCATCTTTTTGGGGATTCGACCCGGCTCCGTTTGCTCGCGCTCCTCGAGGATCACGAACATTCCGTTGCGGATCTCACGACGATTACCGAGCTGAGTCAGTCTCGTGTGTCGACGCACCTCGGACGGCTTCGGGAGGCTGGGCTGCTCCACGACCGCCGCGTGGGAAACTCGACGCGCTACCGCCTTCACGGGCGTATGCCCCCAGCGGCGGAGGCGCTTTGGAAGATGCTGCGCAGTCAGCTTTCCGACGCCACCCTCCAGGAGGACGAAGCGCGCCGAGACGCGCTTCTCGCGGCGCGAAATGCGGAACCTTGGGTGGACGCGGTCGCCGGCTCGATGGAGCGTCACTACTCGCCGGGTCGCACCTGGGAGGCCCTCGTTCACGGGCTCTCGGGTCTGCTCCGCCTCGGGGACGTCCTCGATGTGGGCTGCGGCGATGGGTGGAGCGCTCGTTTGGTTGCGCCTCGTGCCCAGCGTTACGTCGGGTTCGACAAGAGCCCGAAGGTCCTGGAAGCCGCGCGGCGTCGTTGCCAGGACGCCGAGAACGTAACGTTTCGGGAGGGGGACCTCCACGCGCTTCCCTTCGACGATGCCTCCTTCGACACGCTGCTTCTTTTTCACGTGCTCACCTACGCGGAACGTCCCTCTGCAGCGCTCGCTGAGGCGGCGCGCGTTCTCCGACCCGGCGGACTCGTGGCGGTCGTCACGCTGGCGTCGCACGATTCCCTCGCGGAGGCGGGCGCGTACGGTCACATTCAACCGGGGTTTGCGCCCGAAGTGTTGCGCACCGAACTCGAAGCGGTCGGCTTGACCGTAGAGCAGTGCGCCGTCACGTCCCGCGAGCGGCGAAAGCCGCACTACGAAGTCCTCACCGCCGTCGCGACCAAGGATTGATTATGGATACGCAACAACGCCTTCAGGCTCTTCTCCAGCAGCGGATTCTCATCCTCGACGGCGCCATGGGCACGATGATCCAGCGTGCCAAGCTCTCGGAAGCGGACTACCGCGGCGAGCGCTTCGCGGACCATCCGAGCGACCTCAAGGGCAACAACGACCTCTTGGTGCTCACGAAGCCGGACCTCATTCTCGACATTCACCGGCAGTACCTCGATGCCGGCGCCGACATCATCGAGACCAATACCTTCAACGCGAACGCGATCTCGATGCTCGACTACGACCAGGTCGAGCTCGCGTATGAGATGAACGTCGCTGCGGCGAAGCTGGCGAAGCAAGCCGCGGTCGCTGCCTCGACCACGGAGCGTCCTCGCTTTGCGGCGGGTGGCCTTGGACCGACGAACAAGACGCTGAGCCTCTCCCCCGATGTGAACGACCCGGGGTTTCGCGCGGTGACCTTTGATGAGGTGCGGGCGGCCTACGCGGAGCAGACCCGCGGACTTCTTGATGGCGGCGTGGATCTTCTTCTCGTCGAGACGATTTTCGACACGCTCAACGCGAAGGCCGCGCTCGTGGCGATCGAGGACGTCTTTGCGGAGCGAGGCGAGCGCGTTCCGCTCATGATCAGCGTGACCATTACGGATCGCAGCGGTCGAACGCTCAGCGGGCAGACGGTCGAAGCGTTCTGGTACTCCATCGAACACTCGCAGCCGCTGACGGTCGGCATCAACTGCGCGCTCGGGGCGGCGGAGATGCGGCCCTTCCTGCAAGAGCTCAGCGACGTCGCGAGCACCTTCGTGCACTGCTACCCAAACGCCGGCTTGCCGAACGCGATGGGGGAGTACGACCAGGACGCGCCCACCATGGCCGGTCTTATCAAGGACTTCGCGGAGGGCGGTCTGGTGAACGTCCTCGGCGGCTGTTGCGGCACCACGCCCGAGCACATCCACGCGATTGCGGAAGGTGCGGGCACGCAGCCCCCTAGGGAGCCGAAGGCGACGAGCAAGCGGAGCCGCTACAGCGGTCTTGAGCCGCTCGTGCTCACCGATGCGTCCGGTTTTCAGATGATCGGCGAGCGGACGAACGTCACCGGGTCGCGAAAGTTCATGCGCCTCGTGAAGGAAAAGAAGCTCGCCGAGGCCGTCGACGTGGCCCTTCAGCAGGTGCGAAGCGGCGCGAACATCATCGACGTGAACATGGACGAGGGTCTTCTCGACTCCGAAGCGATGATGGCGAAGTTTCTCGACTTGATTGGCGCAGAGCCGGAGATCGCGCGCGTTCCGATCATGATCGACAGCTCGAAGTGGTCCGTGCTCGAAACGGGCCTCAAGCACCTTCAGGGCAAGGGCATCGTGAACTCGATCTCGCTGAAGGAAGGCGAAGCGGAGTTCCTCGAAAAGGCGGCGATCATTAAGCGCTACGGCGCTGCGGCGGTCGTGATGGCCTTCGACGAGGAGGGGCAGGCCGATTCCATCGAGCGGAAGGTCGAGATCTGTCAGCGCGCGTACAAGGTGCTTACCGAGAAAGCCGGTTGGGACCCGGCGGACATTATCTTCGATCCGAACGTGTTTGCTGTCGCGACCGGCATCGAGGAGCACAACCGCTACGCCATCGATTTCATCGAGGCGACCCGACAGATCAAGGCCACCTGTCCGGGCGCGAAGATCTCGGGCGGCGTGTCCAACCTGAGCTTCTCCTTTCGCGGAAACAACCGCGTCCGCGAGGCGATGCACTCGGCGTTTCTTTTTCACGCGATTCAAGCCGGCATGGACATGGGCATCGTCAACGCCGGCCAGCTCGAGGTCTACGAAGAGATTCCGGAAGCGCTGCTAGAGCACGTGGAGGATGTTCTTTTCGTGCGCCGAGAGGACGCCACCGAGCGCCTTGTGGCTTACGCCGAGACGGTGAAGGGCGGCGGAAAGAAGCGGGTGCAGGACCTGTCGTGGCGCGAAGGAACGGTGGAAGAGCGCCTTGAACACGCGCTCGTCAAAGGCATCGTGGACTTCGTCGAAGACGACACCGAAGAAGCCCGGCAGAAGTACGGAAAGCCCCTTCACGTCATCGAGGGTCCGCTGATGTCGGGCATGAGCGTCGTGGGCGACCTCTTCGGCGCCGGCAAGATGTTCCTCCCGCAGGTCGTCAAATCCGCGCGCGTGATGAAGCGCTCGGTCGCGTACCTGGAGCCCTACATGGAGGCCGAAAAGGACGGCAAAATGGAGGCCCGCGGCAAGGTTCTCCTCGCGACCGTCAAAGGCGATGTTCACGACATCGGTAAAAACATCGTCGGCGTCGTTCTAGGCTGCAACAGCTACGAGGTGGTCTACCTCGGCGTGATGGTCCCCGCGGAGAAGATCCTCCGAACCGCGCAGGAGCAAAGCGTCGACATCATCGGGCTGAGCGGGCTGATCACACCCTCCCTCGACGAGATGGTTCACGTCGGCCGGGAGATGGAGCGCCAGGGCTTTCAGATTCCGCTGATGGTCGGAGGCGCAACGACGAGCCGTCAGCACACGGCGGTGAAGATCGCGCCGCGTTATCACGGCATCACAACGCACGTTCTCGACGCATCGCGCGTCGTCAACGTGGTCTCCTCCCTGCTCGATGACGCCCAGCGAAAGGCCTACGATGAGCACAACCGCTCGGAGCAGGAGAAGGTTCGACAGCTCTTCGAAATGAAGCAGTCGCGGCCTTCACTGCCCCTCGAGATCGCGCGGGAGAACGGGTTTTCGGCGGCGCTTTCCGAGCCACCGCAGCGGCCTTCGTTTCTCGGAACCAAGGTCATCGAGCCGACCCTCGAGGAGATTCGCGAGTACATCGATTGGACGATGTTCTTCAGCGCGTGGGACCTAAAGGGTCGCTACCCGAAGATCCTCGACAACCCGAAGGTTGGCGCCGCTGCCCGGGAGCTCTTCGAAGAAGGAAGCGCGCTTCTCGATCGCATCGTGAAGGAGAAGCTGCTGACGCCCCGCGGTGTGTTTGGGTTCTGGCCCGCCAACCGCGACGGGGACGACGTGGTGCTCTTTACGGACGAGAGTCGCGGCGCCGAGCTGCATCGTTTTCCGATGCTTCGGCAGCAGGCAGTGAAACAGGGCGACACGCCCTACTACTCCCTTGCGGATTTTGTCGCGCCCCGCGGAACCGACGACTGGGTGGGCGCGTTTGCGGTGACGACGGGCATTGGGGCCGCCGAGCTCGCGGCCTCCTTTGAGGCGAAGCATGACGACTACCACGCGATCATGGTGAAGGCCCTCGCCGACCGTCTTGCAGAAGCGTTCGCCGAGATGCTCCACGCGCGCGCCCGCGATGCCTGGGGCGTCGCGGAAGATCTCTCGAACGAAGATCTGATTCGGGAGCGCTACCAGGGCATTCGTCCCGCGTTTGGGTATCCGGCGTGCCCCGATCACACGGCGAAGTCGACGCTTTGGGAACTTCTTGATGGCGACTCGATCGGCATCAACCTGACCGAGCACTTCGCCATGACGCCTGCCGCGAGCGTGAGTGGCCTCTACTTTGGACACCCGGAGAGTCGCTACTTTGCCGTCGGCAAGATCGACCGCGATCAGGTGCAGGACTACGCGGCGCGAAAGGGCATGACCGTTCAGGAAGTTGAGCGCTGGCTCGCGCCGAACCTTGCCTACGAACCGGCTGCCGCGGCGTAGACACTACTTCCGTTTCACCAGGGTTCCGTCTCTGCGGAACTTCCCGCGCCGGCGCTGCGGATCGCGCGAGTAGATCGCGAGCTCTTCGTCGCGGGCGCCGGTCGCAAGCTTTAGCGCGCCCGCGTACGCGATCATCGCAGCGTTGTCCGTGCACGCCCGGAGGGCCGGAACAAAAAGCTCGACCTTTGCTTTGCTCGCGAGCTCGCCGGCGATGCGACGAAGGCCGCGGTTGGCGGCGACCCCTCCCGCGAGCACCAGGCGCGGAACCTCCTCGGCTTCGCACGCGAGGACCGCTTTGCGCGCAAGGACGCGCGTGATCGAACGCTGAAAGCTCGCGCAGACGTCCGGAAGCGCGTCGTCCTCGACGGGTCCGTGCTGCTGGACGTACCGCGCGACGGCGGTCTTTAGGCCCGAAAAGCTGAAGTCCGAAGTTCGCTTCGACGCCATCGGGACCGGAAACGTAATCGCTTTGGGATCACCCTTCGCCGCGAGGCGATCGATGACCGGGCCGCCGGGATACCCGAGACCGAGGACCTTGGCCGCCTTGTCGAAGGCTTCCCCGGCCGCGTCGTCGCGGGTTTGACCGATCAGGGAAATCGAATCGTGGGCGTCGACGCGGTAGAGCGCGGTATGACCGCCGCTCGCGAGGAGGGCGATGTAGGGAAAGGCTGGCGCTGAGAACGTCTCTTCCGAATCGTAGCGAAGGTGTGCCGCGAGAAGGTGCCCGTCGAGGTGGTTCACCCCGACGAGGGGCAAGTCGCGGCTCCAGGCGATCGCCTGGGCAACCTGAACGCCGACGACGAGCGCGCCGACCAGACCGGGTCCGTGGGTGACCGCTACCGCGTCAATCGCCTCCCATCCGCCCGCGTCGTCTACCGCCTGGGTGACCACGGGAACGACAGCGCGAAGGTGCGCGCGCGCCGCCAGCTCTGGGACGACTCCGCCGTAGGGGGCGTGTTCCGCGATTTGGCTCGCCACCACGTCGCTGAGGACGTTGCCTTCGGTATCGACAACCGCCGCCGCGGTCTCGTCGCACGACGACTCAATGCCAAGAACGCGCATCGCTAGCGGTCGCGGCGACGGAGGTGAAAGACGCCAAAGAAGTCGCACTCTCCTGCGTCGTAGCGCGCGCAGTCGGTGTCGGTGCTGCAATCGCTTTCGCCGCTTCCCGCAACGATTCGCACGTCCACGCTACCGCCGCGAAGGAGCGAAACAAATGCCATCGCATCGCGTCCAGCGAGCGGGCCGGTCGTGGGTCGAAGCGCAAAGATGTAGTTTCGAAGACGCGCTTCGCCCGGAAAGTCCAGCTGGCTGAGGTGGTCGTGAAAGAGCGCCGGGATCGGGCGAAGCTCGACGTTGTCGAAGGTCGTACCGCAGACTTCGCCCGTCGTGGTCAGGTGGCCGGGTTCCGTTGCGGCGAGACGGGGGTCCAGCTCCAGCTCGAGTTCGACGCCTTCCGGAAAGCCGCGCCGAATGAACGAACAGACCTCGCCCGCTACGCAGTCCGGTTCATCGGTGCCGATCACGGCGCCCGCATAGATCTCTTCGTCCGAGGTTGCGTACTCGCCGAGCTCCGAACAGCCCGCGAGGGCGCACAGGATCAGCAAAGGCGTCGCGCGAGCCATCCCCAGGACCCTAAAACACATCCGGAACCCTGCAAAAGGCCCTCGGGAGGGCCTTCGATTCAGCGGCGTCGGCGCCGACGCGCCAGCATCGGCAAGAGGAACGCCAGCAGGGTGAAGGGTGCGCCTCCGGCCGTGGAGCAGCCGCCACCGCCACCACCGCCGCCACCGCTCGGCGGTACACAGATGGCATCCCCACCGTCGATTCGCGTGCACTCGAGGCCCGGCGCGCACGCGTTGTCCGGACCGCAGAAACGGGTGCAGACGTCGCCGGCCGCGGTTCCTGCCGCACACAGACCCGTCGCGCAGTCTTCGTTGACCGTGCAGTCTTCGCCGACGAGGCTGAGATCCGGCGCGCAGACGCTGGCGCTTCCGGTGTCCACACAGCTCAGGCCCTCGGGGCATTCGTCGTCGCCTTCGCAGAAGGCCGTGCACCACCGGCGGTCATCGATGGCCGCGCAGATCCCCGAGCCGCAGTCCTCGTTGGCAACGCAGCGGTCGCCGACGTCACCACGCGGGCCACGCACGCAGCGGTCGACGCGGCAGTGAAAGCCATCGCCGCAGCCTTCGTCGTCTGCGCACTCGCGGGAGCAGTAGGTCAGCCCTTCGTCCTCGAAGCAGAGGCTGCTGCCGCACTCGTCGTCGACGTCGCAGGGTTCGCCGAGGCCTCGGTCGCCCGCGACAATGTCCGCCGCTACGCACGCGCCGCACGCGCCGACCGGCGCCGCGCAGGCTTCGCCCGCAAGGCAGTCGCCTCCGTCGCCGAGGCAGGGATCAAGGCACCGTCGTCGCCCGTCGCCCGGATCGACGCACTTCGCCGAGAGACACTCGGTGTTGTCCGTGCAGTCCGCCCCGTTTTCAAGGGTGCCCGCGCCGCCGGGTGCACAGAGTCCTTCGCAGCTCGAGCCCTGGGACGCGCAGTACATGTCGAGAGGACAGCCAAGGAGCGGCTGAAGCGGGTTGCAGGCCACAGTGCAGATTGTTCCGGCGCCTTCTTCGACGACGCGGCAGGTCTCGCCGACGCACTCGCTGTCCTCGACGCAGGGAGCGCCGATGGGCGTGCAGCCCTCGTCGACTTCGCCGTCGCAGTTGTCGTCGATGCTGTTGCACTCCTCTTCGCGAGGGACGCAGGCGCCCGAATCTTCGATGGCCTCTTCGATAAACCCGCGGAAGGAGCGAATCGAGTTGTAAGCGCCGGGCGCGGAGCCGCAGCGCGGTGCGCCGCCGGTCTGACTGAAGATGAAGGATGCGACGCCCCAGATGCGTCCCTCCGGGCCAATGAGCGGACCGCCCGAGTCGCCGGAGCAGACAGCGGGATCGACGAAGATGAAGCCGCCCATGAGTCCCTGGACTTCCTTTTGGGTCGTGAACTTCGTGCCGGACGAACCGGAGGGTGTTTGCCCGAAGCCGACCGCCGTGAAGGTGTCTCCGATGAGAGAGGTGGGACTGTCGAAGGAAAGCTCGCGCGGCGTTTCGCGCGCGGCACTCGAGAGAATCAACACCGCAACGTCGCTTCCGTCGCGGAGATCCCAGCGGCCCGGGGCAGGGCGAACCTCTTCCACAAAATACTGCGCCGTGAACGAGTTCCGATCGGTGCCCACGAGAACGCGAAGCTGATTCGCCGGTGCGGCCGAGGGGCTTCGTCCGTTCTGCACGCAGTGCTTTGCAGTGAGAACGACGCGGGGCGCGACGATCGTGCCGGTGCAGGCGCCGCCCGCAAAGTTGACGAGAAAGACGACCTCGGGACGGCCCCGCTCAAGGGTGCCGTCGACGATCGCATTTTCCGAGGAGCCAACGGGGCTGACCGCGCAGCCGATGGCGGCCGCCAGAAGAAAAACCGATACCCGCATCACTCCATCCCTTTCGTCTCGCCGCCGCTCGTCTCGCCGCCGCTCGTCTCGCCGCCGCTCGTCTCGCCGCCGCTCGTCTCGCCGCCGCTCGTCTCGCCGCCGCGCCGTCGGCGTCGACGCACACTCGGCAGCGCCACCAGGGCGAGGAGTAGGGCCATCCACGGAGCGTTTCCAGCTCCTGCCGCGGAGCAGCCGCCGCCACCACCGCCGCCGCTCGCGCCGGAGCCTGCTGGAACGCAGACCGCGTTCACTCCGTCTGCCGTGCGAACACACTCGAAACCGGCTTCGCAGAGCGAGTCTGGGCCGCAGAGTCGCGTGCACAGGAGCGAGCCGCCGCTTCCCACCGGTTGGCAGCTGCCCGAAATGCAGTCGTCCGAGCTGTCGCAGGGCGAGCCGCTCACACCGCGGTCGGGCGCACAAACGGACGCGCCGCCTGCGTCGACGCACGAGAAGTCCGGCGGACAGTCGGCCGCGGCGTCCTCGCAGAACGCGCTGCACCACGATACGCCGTCGCGACTCGCGCAGAAGAGCGCCGGGTCGCAATCGTCGTTACGAACGCATGCGGCACCGACGCCGCCCCGGTCGCCCCGAACACAAAGCCCAACCTCGTCCTCGACGCGGCAGTGAAACTCGTCGACGCAGTCGAGATCGCGTTCGCAGCCGCGCGAGCAGTACATCGCGCCCGCGTCGTCGATGCAGGTTCCGCTTCCGCAGTCGTCGCCGCTCTCACACGGTTCGCCGAGGCCGCGAGAGCCCGCGATGATCGAGGCGTCCACGCAGCCGCTGCAGGATCCCGCCGGCGCCGCGCAGGCTTCTCCGTCGAGGCACATGCCCGCATCGCCGCGGCAGGGGTTGAGGCAGCGTTGCCGACCGTCGCCCGGGTCGAGACAGAAGAGGCTCGCGCAGTCCGTGTCGGCGGTGCAGTCCGCGTCGTTCGGAAGGGCCCCTGCTTCGCCCGGTGCACAGAAACCTTCGCAGCCTCCGGCGCTGGCGCAGTAGAGGCCGGGCGGGCAGCCCGTTTGCGGTCGCTGTGGGTCGCACGCCTGCGTGCAGATGGAACCGGTCCCGACGGGGTTGCGACAGGTCGTCCCGACGCACTCGTCGTCGGCCCCGCAGCTGCCGCCGATCTCGGTGCAGCCTTCGTCGAAGGCGTCGTCGCAGTCGTTGTCTTCGCCGTCGCAGATCTCGGTGCCGTCCCCGACGCAGACGCCGCTCTCGCGAACGGCTTCGTCGATCATGTCGAGGAAGAGGTCGACGCGGTTGTACCCGTTGATTCCGGAGCCGCAGCCACCGCTTCCGAAGGACGCAACGCCGATGACCTCTTCGGGGTCAACTGTCAGAAGCGGGCCCCCCGAGTCGCCTTGGCAGATCGTGGGAGGCGTAAAAATCACGCCGCCCATGACGCCGGACACCGTCGTGCCGGTTCGGTATTTCACGCCAGCCCCGCCGCTCGGAATCTGACCGAAGCCCACCGCGCGCATCGCCTGGCCCACGACTCGCGCGCCGCTCTCTCGGTGCACGGGAATCGGCGTGATCGATGCGGGGGTGCTCAGGGTAATCACCGCGACGTCGATGCCGACGAGCGCGCCGCCGAGGCCACCGCGATCCGTGTAGACGCCCGGCGTGGTCACGATCTCAGTCGCCCGGAAGGTCTGCGTGAGGCGGTTGATGTTGTCGCCGATGCCGATGACAAACGCGCTCGCGGCGCTCGGTGCAGACGCGCCCGGGTTCTGCACGCAGTGCTTTGCGGTCAGAACGACGCGGGGGGCGATCAGCGTGCCGGTGCACAAGCCGCCGAAGCGATTGAGGACCGCAACGATGGCCGGTTCGTTGTTGCTGGTGCGTTCTCCGTCCACGATCGCAGACGTCGACACATCAATTTCCTGCTCCTGCGAAACGCACGAGGCGCAGAGAAGCAATGAGAGCGAAATCCAGTACGGCTTAAGCAATGGTCCATCCTCCCATTCTGTCGTCGCGGGGCAGGGACGAGCAGAAGGGTCACGCGAGGGGAGAGAGAAGCCGGCAGCCTAGCAATCGAGCGGCGCGCTGTCCAAGCGCCACATCGGCGAAAAACCGAGCGAAATCGGGCAGGAAAGCGCAAAAACGCGCGTTCGCGGACCATCTGAACGCAAAACCAATTCGAACGTCGAGGGGTCGATCGTTCGATTTCACTACTTGAACGACTGTCGAGATGAGCGCCAGATCGACGGGAGATGCGCGCTAGGAGGCGAGCAGGCGTTCGGCTTCAGCCCAGCGATGGGACTGGACGGCGTCGCCCGCGGCCGCTGCAAGCTCGATGGCTGACGCATAGCCGCTGCGCGCTTTTTCGAGGGACCCGTCGAGTTCGAGCACCTTCGCCAAAAGCCCGGCCGCTCGTGCTTCGAGGGCCGGCGCGTGGGCATCGTTGGCTCGCGTCTTCGCTTCTTCCGCGCGCTCGACGCAGCGCTCCCGCTCGCCTGCTGCGAAGAGAACCTCGGCCAGCTCTAGGGTGGTGAGCGCCCGATCGAGCGGGCGTCCCTGCATCTCGTCGTAGAGTTCGAGGGCGCGCCGGTACGCGTTGGCCGCGCCGTTGGGATCGCCAGCATCGCGCCGCATGCGCCCGAGCGCGACCTGAACTTCCGATTCGACTGTTGCGTCCACCCCAGCGACGATTTCGAGCGCCTGCCCGAAGTGCCGCATCGCGTCGCGGCGTCGATCCCGAAGGGAGCTCACCCGGCCGAGAACGAGGTGCATTCGCGCGCGCGCTGGATCGTGGCGATGGGTAAGGTCGAGAACTTCGCGAACGACTCCGTCCGCGCCTGCGAGGTCACCCTGGACCGCGAGGGCCCAGCCGAGTTTGCGACTGAAGGTGACGATGGCGGTGTCGAGGACCGTTTCGCCGGTCTCGAGCATCTCGCGGCGAGCGAGCTCAAGGGCGCGCCGGTACGCGAGGATCGCGGCGCGCGGATCGCCCCGGCTGATGGCGACATCGCCCATGCGCTCGAGGGTCATCAGCGTCGGAAGCATTTCGCCCCCGCGATATGCGTGCTCGGCGCGAATCTCCAGGGGCGCGCTCGCTTCGGTCTTGAGCTGGAGAATCCGCGCGTGCAGCTCCTTACGGGCGGACGCAGGAATGAAGGCTTCCACGAGCTCAGCGACAAAGGGGTGCGTGATGTCGGCGCGGGTCGCCTGCACATTGATGAGCGCCTCGCTCTGAAGCTCGTCGAGTCCCTCGAGGTCCTCCCGGTCGACGATTTCGCGAAGCTCCTTGAGGTCGACCGATCCACCGAAGGCCGCGATGGCCTGAAGGACCCGGCGCGCGTAGACGCTCAGACGTTCGATGCGCTGGGCGACCGCGTCGGCGAGGCGCGGGGGAAGCGTGTCGTCTATCCCGCCGCTTCCGAGCGCGTGGATCTGCTCGAGGTAGAGCGGAAGAAGCCGCCGACCGTTGGGCGCCGGAAGCGTCGCCTTCGTCGCAGTTTGGCCGTCCGACGCATCGAGGAAGAGGGTCGCGGCGGCCTGGTCGAGGCCTTGAAGCTCGATCTTTTCCGCCGTGTCGTCGTCTTGCGCGAGGTCGGTTGTGACCAGCATGACGGAGTCTTCCTCGAGAATGGCCCGCGCTCGATCGATCACGAGATGCGTAAGACCGTCGCAGCGATAGAAGTCGTCGATCACGAGGATCGCGCGCTCGCCGCCGCTCTTTCCCATCGCAACTCGCGCGCTGATCGCGAGCGCTTCGGCAACGGCGCCGACGCGTGACTGCTCGAGTCCCACGACTCCGCGCGGATCGGACAGTTCGTCCAGGCCGGATCGCGTGAGAGCGTCGGCAAATGTATCCGCGTCGTGGGCGAGGCGCCCAAGCTCGCTCTCCTCGACGTCGAGAAGCGCGGCGACGATCGTTCGAATCGGCCCGTACGGAACCGGCACGCCAAACGCGTGGGCGCTCGCACCGGCCACGACGTCGCCCTTTTCGGCGTAGCGTTCGGCCATCTCTCGAAGAAGGCGGGTCTTGCCAACGCCCGCTTCGCCTTCGACGACGACGCGAATCAGCTGACCGTCCGCCTTTTCGCGGAGGTCGTCGAGGAGCTTCATCTCCGCGCTGCGGCCCACGAAAGGCCGCTGGGTGACCACCGCGGGATAGAAGGACGCCTTCGGTACTTTTCGCGGGGGCGCTTGGGTCGGGGCCTGCGCGACCTCGCTGGCAAGACGACTCCCGCAAGCCCCGCAAAAGCGCATGGAACTCGGGTTTTCAGCGCCGCAGGAGGGGCAAGTGATGGTTTTTGCGGCTGTTACTGCAAGCTGATCGCGGGCGCGACGAACCGCTGCCGCCATGTCCGCCGCGGACTGATAGCGATCCTCCCGGCGTTTGGCGAGCGCCTTCATCGTCACTTCTGCCAGAACGTCGGGAATCGATCGATGGGGGGCGGTTTCCCGCGGGTCCGGAACCGGATCGTTGATGTGCCGGAGGACGACTTTCGTCGGTGTCTCTTCGTCGAAGGGAAGCTGATCGGTGAGGAGCTCAAAGAGTACGACGCCGCAGGCGTAGAGATCACCGCGGCCATCGACGTCTTCGCCGCGACCTTGCTCGGGGGACATGTAGTCCGGGGTTCCGCAAACGAGACCCGGCTTGGTGATCGACGTGCCGCCACCGCCGACGATCGTCGCGAGACCGAAGTCGACGACTTTCACGAGGTCGTCGCCGGTGCGCATCTGCCGAAGGATGATGTTCTCCGGCTTGAGGTCGCGGTGCACGATGTCGAGGGCGTGCGCTTCGCCGAGCGCGTCGAGGGTGCCCGCCAGCACATCGCAGATCCGTCGGAAGGGAAGCGGCCCTTCATCCTGCATCACCATCGCGAGGTCTTTCCCTTTGAGGAACTCCATCGCGAGGTAGAGGATGCCGTCGTCGGTGCGACCGAAGTCGATGATGCTGACGCTGTTGGGATGGTTGAGGCGGCTGGCCGCACGCGCTTCGGTGTAGAACCGCGCGACCGTCTGTTCGTCGCCGAGAAGGTGCGGGTGGATCACCTTGATCGCGACCGTGCGGCCTAGGCTCGTTTGCTCGGCGCGGTAGACGCGCCCCATTCCGCCGACGCCCACGATCTCTTGGACCACGTAGGCGCCGATGGTGCGGCCGATCAGCGGGTCCTTATTTCCGGAAGAACCCTCTTGAAACAAAGAGGCGCCGCACGTCGCACAGAAGCGATCGTCCTCCCTAGCCGCCGAACCACACTGGTGGCAAACTCGCACCGTTGGTGGATCCTATCGCAGCGACGCTTCAGAGGGACAAGGGAAATGAGGCGACGCGTAGCCCAGGCAGGGTGGACCGTCTGGCCTTTGTGGCGGTGGGACTGAACTTTTGGGCCGTAGCCGTGTTCGTGCCGGGCCTGGTTGCCGAGCCGCGAGGTGCCGGAATTATCCTCCCGCTCGTCGCGCCCCTCGTGGTTCTTGGGCTCGCGCTCTTGCGGCTCACCCGCTGGGTGGTCCTCGCGATCGTTCCCTCGAGCCTCGTACTTTCGGCGGCGGTTCTCCCCGAATTCACGCTTGGTAGCCCTCATCCCCCCGCGATTCGGCTGATTTCCGCGCTCAGCCTGCTCGGCTACGGGGTGATCGCGGCTCGGGTGGTCGGACGCCCGAATCCGGAAGAAGCGCGGGCGAAGTCCCTGCCCCCTTCGAAGGAAGATCCGGCGGCGGCCAGGCGGCATCGCGGCCGCCTCGGAATGCTCGCGATCGCTGGGACTGGGGCCCTGTTGATCGCTGTGCTGGCGCCGGTGCTCGGCTCCACCGCAGCCCTTCGGCGCCATTGGGGACCTTCCGCGGGTGCTGCGGAGGTCCTGACGGCCGTGGTGGCCGGCGCAGTCGCAACGCTTTCGCTCGCCACGATCGTGGGCCCGGCGACCCGCCGGAGACGCCATCCGGTAAGCATGCGTCGTCGGCGTACGCGAATCGCGCTCTTGATGATGGTGGTGGTCCTCGGCGCGTTTGTGTGGATGACGATTCAGCGCCGCTTGCAGTAGCCGAAGCGTCGTCACAGGGTCGTGCCACGATCGCCCGCGGAGCGATCCACACCTCACGATGATTCGTCTGACCTACTCGAATGCGACCGAAGCGCTCGTCGGCGCGCTGGTGGAGTGGTTGGAGGTCCAGCGGGCGCGCGGGCGTTCGGTGCTGATGCCGGTCGACGTGATCGTGCCGAATCGAAACATGGAGCGCTTTCTCGAGCTCTCGATCGCGCAGTCGATCGGGATCGCGGCGAACTTTCGATTTCATCGCCTGGAGCGCTTCGTGTCGCGGTGGCTTGCGCGAGGCGGCCAGCGAAGTGTGTTCGATCGACGGAGTTTCGAGCGCGGAATTCTCAGCGCCCTCCTCGACGACGACTGGCTTTCCGATCCGGTCGTCGCGCCTCTCGCGCACTACGTGGCGGCCGACGAGCGCGCGACGTCGGAAGTGCGACGGGCTCAGCTAGCGCTCCGCCTCGCGCGCCTCTTCGAGGGCTACGGCTACTCCCGGCCGGAGATGCTGCTCGCCTGGCGCGAGAACCGTGGTGATGTTGGGGAGACCGAGGGCTGGCAGCGCGCGCTCTACCAGCGACTGATCGGGCGCGGCGAACTTCCGCTTCCCGAAGCGCTGCCGTCTTGGAAAAGCGGCGCTGCGGGAGATGGCCTTCCGGACGCGGTGCACGTTTTCGGGCTGAGCTACGTCGCGCGTGTTTTTCAGTGGGCCTTTGCTGCCCTGGGCGCGCGCACTGATCTTCATCTCTACGTTCTCAATCCCTGCATGGAGTTTTGGGAGGACGTGCCGACGCGCGGGGAGCTCGCGGCGCGGTTGCCTCGGCGCGCTCGGACGCGCGTGGGCAATGCGGTGGGGGAGCTCGAGGCGTTGCCGCAGATCGAACACGCGGGAGGAGACGACCCGCCAGCGTTGACCTGGTGGGGACGTCCTGGGCGCGAGCACGTGCACCTTCTCAACGAACTGACCGGCGCGGATTTTGAACCGCGTTTTGCCGATCCTGGCGATGCGTCTGTGCTGCGCGCGCTCCAGCGGGACGTTCTTCATCGCGAGCCGGAACGAACGAAGCCGACGAGGTTGCACGACGGAAGCGTCCAGGGGCTCGCTTGTCCGGGCGTTCGCCGCGAAGTCGAAGTCGTGGCGGAAGAGATCTGGCGACTGGTGCAGGAGAGTGATCCGGCGCGGCCGCTCCGCTTCAACGAGATCGCGGTCTTTGTGCACGCGGACGCGCGCGATCTCTATTTGCCGCACGTCGCGAGCGTCTTTGCGGAGGCCGGCGACCTCCCGCATCACGTGGTCGATCTTCCGCTTACCGCGGAGAGTCAGGTGGCCGAAGCCGCGATGCGCCTTCTCGACTTGATGCAGTCGCGCTTTCGGCGCCCGGATGTACTCGGGTTGCTTCTCCATCCTTCGCTTCGGCTCCCCGCGCGCGCGGCGGACCGTTCACGCTGGACGCGCCTGGTGGATCTTCTCGGCGCGTTTCACGGCCTCAGCCACAAGGACCACGAAGGGACGTACATCGACCGCGACGTGATCAACTGGGACCAGGCCGTTCGGCGACTCTGCCTCGGTGCGTTTCTCGACGACGAGCGCCCCGCGCATTGGAACGACGAGTCGTACCTGCCCCAGAGCGCGAGCTCGGACGAGGGCGCGGTGGCGCTCGCAATGCTCCTTCGAAGTCTACTTTCGGATGCGGATTTCGCGCGTGCGGAAGAGCGATCTCTCGCGGACTGGGCGCGATTTATCGACGGTCTTTTTCGAGGTTATCTCGCTGCGGAGACGCCACGGCAGGAAACGGAACTTCGGCGATGTCTGGCGGCGGCGCACGGCCTCGCGGAGCGCGATCGAGACGGGCGGCCGGTCGGCTATGCGGTGGCGGCGGAGCTCGTGCGACAGGCCCTGGCGGGTCTCGGCGGCGCGCGGGGCGAGTACCTCACCGAGGGGGTTGTGGTCTCGGCGCTGACGCCGATGCGCGCGGTTCCGTTCCGGGTCGCGTTCCTTTTGGGGATGGGCGAGGGCACCTTTCCGACGAGCGAGCGTCGCGATCCCCTGGACCTTCGCGCGCGCAAACGCCGCGTCGGGGATGTGACCCCGATCGAGCGCGACAAATACATGTTTCTCGAAACGCTTCTCTGCGCGCGGGAGCGACTCTACTGCTCGTGGGTTTCTCGCGATGCGCTGACCGGCGATCCCATCGAGCCCTCCGCTGTGCTTCGGCAGCTCTTCGATCTTCTGGGCCGCGGCTATGTTCGAGATTCGGAGCGTCTGATTCGCCATCATCCGCTTCGCCGCTACCAGGAGCCGCCCGGGCGGCGGGCGCTTCCGGAAGCGGGGCTCGAACGGCAGGCGGCGAAGTGGGGCGACCAGGTGCGCCAGGTACTTCATCGCGATCTCGATGCGCACGATCTTCAGATCCTCGGAAAGGATCCGCGCGTGTCGCGTTTGCTCGCGCTGCCGGTGCCGCCCAAAGAGAGTGACGCGGAGCGAACGGTGCGCGTTTCCCTCGCCGATCTTCGGCGCTTTCTCGAAGCGCCCCTTCAGGGATGGGCGCGCGCGGTACTGCGCCTGGGGGAAGACACCGACGCGGAACGCGCAGCGCGCGAAGACGAGCCTTTTGCGCCCAGTGGCCTCGACACGACGACGGCGCTTCGTGCGTGCTTTGTGGAAGGGCTTCGCGAGCGACGTCCGCCGAAGGAGATCTACCCGGACGAGATTCAGCGCCTGCAGGCGCACGGACGGTGGCCGGTCGGAACCTTGGCGGAGCGCCAGGCCGAGTCCGACCACAAAACGCTCACCAGCTGGCAGCGCATTTTTCGCAATGCGGTCGCGCCGGGCGGCATGACGCCAAAACGGATTCGCTTTGGGGCGAGTCCGAACGTCACCGAGAGCGACGTGGTGCTTTCGCCGATTCGGCTTTCGGTGCCCGTGCGCGGCAAGACGCTCGACGTCGAGCTCACCGGTCGTACGGAGGTTCTTCTCGAAGAGGGTCGTGCGTCGCTGGTCTTGATCCCGGGTCGCGCGCCGAAGGGCGTGGCGCTGCAGCGAACGCGCCTCTTCTATGCGCTCCGAGGGTTCTTCGACTTTCTTGCGCTCGTCGCCTCCGGCGGCGGCCGTGAGGCTCATCGCGCGATCGTTCTCTACGGCGGCGAAGCGGCGCAGGACGCGTCGACTCACTTTCGAGGTCTCGACGAACGAACCGCGACCGCCTACCTCGAGGCGCTTCTCGGCGATCTCCTCGCGGGTCCGCACGCGTATTTTCTGCCCTGTGAGGCGGTCTTTCGGGACCCTTCCGGGTACCGCACGATGACGGGGCATCGCCTTCTCGACCACGCGGCCTTTGTCCGGCGAAGCGACGGGGGAGGGCGTTCGCGTTTCGGACCGATCGCCGATGCCCCGAACTACCCGCTGCCTTCTCCGGAGGACGCTCTCGCGATGATGCGGCGGCGCTTCGAGCTCTTCTTTCGTCTGGTAGGGCTCGCGGGATGAAGTTTCAGCGCCCCGCGATTCTCGACGCGATCCCGCCGAGGTCGCACGCCGTGATCGAAGCGTCGGCAGGAACGGGCAAGACCTGGACTCTCGAGCATCTCTTTGTCGATCGCATCGTGGCGGGCGCACGCGTGGACGAGGTGCTCGTGGTGACCTTCACGGAAAAGGCGACTCGCGAGATGCGGACGCGCGTGCGGCGCACCCTCGACGCGATCGTTCATCCGTCGCCTTCGGACGCGCGCGTGAACCCGGCCGAAGGTCCGACGTGGACGATTGGCCCGGCGGAGCATCAGCGTCTTCAGGAAGCGCTCATCACCTTTGATCGCGCGCCCATCACAACGATTCACGGGTACTGTCAGCGGGTGCTCGCCGAGCACGCCTTTCGGAGCCGGCGCCCCTTTCGGCAGGAGCTCGTCGAACCGCGGCGGGTTTTCGGGCGGAGCTTTCGCGACGAGCTGCGCGAGGTGCTCAGCGAGGCGAGCCCCCTTCGGGAGGTTGTGCTTCGGGTCCTGCAGACGACGACGGCGGAACGTCTCGAGACGGCCCTGTTTCCTTGGTATGCGGAGCATGGACTGCCGCGGCCGGCATTTGCGCGCGACGCGTTTGCCGCCGGGCTCGCGGCAATGGCGGATGACGGGCGGCTCAACGGCGCGCTCGACACCGTTCGAAAGGTGGTGCACCGCCGCGATCTGGCCGAGCGCATCTGTGCCCAGCTCACGACGCTTCACAAGATCGGGAAGACCTACCGCGCGAAGCAGAATTTGTTGAGTGCGCTTCTCGCGGTCGATCAGTGGGGGCAGACGGAGGTGGTGCGCGATGCGCCGGCGCGAAGTTGGCTGATCGCGCGCCTGGCCGCGCCAGGTCTGGCTGCGGTGGCGGGGTGGGCCGAGTCCCTCGTGGGCGTTGCGACCTCGCCCTTTGGCGTGCTCATTCACGAGCTCTTGCCACGCGTTCGGGAGCGCCTCGGGGCGGAAAAGGCACGCCACGGCTGGGTCGACTTCGACGACATGCTTCGGCTGGTTCACGACGCCCTTCGCGGTCCTGCGGGGCCCGCGCTGATCGCGGCCATTCGCGCGCAGGTTCGCTATGCGCTGGTCGACGAGTTTCAGGATACGGACGCGATTCAGTGGTCGATCTTTCGCACGCTCTTTGTCGATGACGCGGCGGACGAGAACGCGCCGCGCCTCTTTGTCATCGGCGACCCCAAGCAGGCGATCTACGGGTTTCGCAACGCGGACGTGCACACCTATCGACGGGCGCGAACGCGTCTCGAGGCCGACGGCGCGCCGCGGCTTTTTCTCCAGGACAACTACCGCTCGACGCCCGCGCTGATCGACGCCTACAACGCGATCTTCTCGTCGGGGTTCTTCGAGGGCGACATTCGCTACGACAAACCCGTGCGCGCAGGTGACCGGACGCGTGCCCTTCACCAGGAGGATGGCGGGAGTCCGCCTTCGGTGTGTTTGTGGCAGGTCCTCGGGAAGGAAAAGCCAAACATCGCCGCGGTGCGCTACACCCTCGCCGACCGCTGCGCGAAAGAGATTCAGGCGATCGTCGAAGGGCCCTCGCGGCTGATTCTTCACGAAGGTGGCGAACGCCGGGCGCTCACCTACGCCGACATTCAGATCCTGACGCGAAACGCGCGCGAGGCCGTGGCGATCGCGGAGGTTCTTCGCAGCCGCGGCATTCCCCACGCGTTCTACAAACAGGACGGTCTCTTCGAAACACCCGAAGCGCGCGATGTGCTCACGGTGCTCCGCGCCATCGCCGATCCCTACGATCGGTCGACGCGCATGAAGGCGTGGCTGACGCCCTTTTTCGCCGTGCCGCTCTCGGATCTCGAGGCGTGCCGCGACCTCGATCCGCGCCATCCGCTCGCGCAACGTCTTCATCGGCTCGCGGCGCTCGCGCGTCGACAGGAAGGCGCGGCGCTTCTTCGAGCCCTCGTCGAGGAAAGCGGCCTTGCACGACGTCTTCTATTCTCGCGGCAGGGCGAGCGCGCGTGGACGAACTACCAGCACGTTCTCGAAGTGCTCCTCGAGGAGTCGGGCGGGCGACGCGGCGCTGACGAACTTGCGGCGCTCCTTGAAGCGTTCGTCGAAGGGCGCGCGGAGCCCATCGGTGGGGAGGGTTCCGTGCAGCGTCTCGAAAGCGAGCGCGCCGCGGTGCAGCTCCTCACGATGCACAAATCGAAGGGGCTCGAAGCCGCGGTGGTCTTCGTACTTGGCGGATTTACCCGCGGCGGGCGCGGCGATGCGCACGAACCTCGAATCTGTCACCGCGAGGGCGTTCGCGAAGCTTGGCTTGCGCCGATTCCGACCGAGGTGGAAGGGCGCATTGCGCGCGAGGCCCGCGAGGAAGACGAGCGCTTGCTCTACGTCGCGCTCACGCGAGCGAAAGCGCGCCTCTACCTTCCCTATTTTGGAATGCCGCCGGTGGATGCGGCGCTGGAGGGAGGGCAGCGCTACGAACCGCTCACGGGCCCCTATCGTTGGCTCGCGACGCGACTACAGACGCTCGTGGGCGAAGGCTACGTCGACGGCGCGAACGTGCGCTACGAGTCGCTCCGGGTGGTCGACCCGAAGACCGAGCCGCGGCTTTCCCTCGATGCAGTCTCGCTTCCTTCGCTGCAGCCGGATTCGCGCGAGTCCGTGGTTCCCTTTGCAAAGCTCGAGGAGATCCACCGAGGCTACGTGCTCACCTCCTACACGCGCATGAAGTCTCACGAAGGCGGCTACGTGGCGCCGGTCGTCGAGGATTCGGACGCGGCCGAGGAGTTCGCCGCCGATGTCTGGGATGCCGGCGAAGATGACGCGGACCTTCCCGGCGGCGCGAGCATGGGCGTCTTTCTTCATGGGGTTCTCGAGGACGTCGACTACGCCCGCCTCCGGGAGAGCACCGAGTTCGAGACCTGGTTTGAAGCGCGGGAGGCGCAGAAAATCCTTCAGCAGCATGCGCGCGCGAGCGGCGTTGACGAAGTGCATCTCGAAACGGCGGCGCGCCTTCTATATCGAGCGATGCGCACGCCGCAGTCCATCGAGGGCGCGGAGCTCGCCGAAGGCTTTTCGTCCATCGAGGTAAAGGTGGCGGAGATGAGCTTTCACTTTCCGGTGCCGGAGCCCTCCCATCCGGCGCTGGGGCTTCCGGGCCCGAGACCTGCGCGCCGCGGTGTGATTCGTGGTGTTGTCGACCTTGTTTTCGAGCTCGGCGGCCGTACGTATTTTCTCGACTGGAAATCGGACCGTCTTCCCTCGAGCGATCCGCGCCTTCTCGAAGCGCACGTCGACGCGAACTACCAACTTCAGGCGAAGCTCTACACCCTCGGCATCGTGCGACTTCTCCACGTGACGAGCGAAGAAGACTTCGAAGCTCGCTTTGGCGGCCTGCTCTACTGTTTTCTTCGGTCGATGAACGCGCCGGGCCGCGGCGTGTTTTTTCAGCGGCCAAGCTTTCCGGACGTCGTCGCCTGGGAAGCTGAACTTCGCGAGAGTGACCGGCCTTGGGGCTACGCCCTGCGGGTGGAAGGAAAGACCCGGTGAGCGAGGAGCGCTGGATCGATCCGAGCGGAACGGGGCGGGCCGGGCTGGTGGATGCCCGCATTCCGGCCGAGTGGGTGGAAGCTGCCGCGGCGGTCGATCTGGACATCGCGGATGTGGCGCTCGCCTTTGAGCTTGTCGGGTGGCTGCCTCCGGATCAGCAGGACGCGCGTCTTGCGGGTTTGATCGCGGCGCTTCGTTTGGCGCACGCGCGCGGTTCGACGCGTCTTCCTCTCGAGGGGCCCGTTCTCGATGCGCATCTTCAGGATCTTGCGGTCGGCGATGTCCGCCACGCGGCCGAGCGCCTTCTCGAATCCGCCGATGCGTTTTCGCCGCTCTCGGGCGGCGCGGAGAGTCGCTGTCCCCTGGTGGTTCGCCGTGGCTATCTCTTCTCTCGTCGTCTCTACGTCCTCGAGCAACGCGTGGCGGCTGGAATTCGGGCTCGCCGGGTGCCGCGAACGGTAAATCTTGCGAGCCACAAGCGCGCGATGGCCGACGTGGTCGCGGTGCCGCCCACCCTCGGCAAGCGCGATCTTCGTCTGTCGGAACAGCAGCTCGAAGCGGTCGGTCGGGCCTGCCGCGGGTCGCTCACCTTGATCAGTGGCGAACCCGGTACGGGAAAGACCTCGATCGTGGTGACGATTCTTCGGGTTCTCGCGCGCCTGGGCGTTCCGAACGAGGAGATTGCGCTGGCGGCGCCGACGGGAAAGGCGGCGGACCGGATGAGGCGCTCGATCCTCCGAACCTTGGACAGTTTGAAGGCGCCCGCGTTTGAAGACACCGCCCTCAAGAAGGAGGCGCCGGAGAGTCGAACGCTTCACCGTCTTCTCGGGTACTCCGCCGCAACAGGTACCTTTCGCCATCACGAACGTAACCCCCTCGCTGAGCGTGTGGTCATCGTCGACGAGAGTTCGATGATCGACGTGGCGATGATCGACCGGCTGCTGCGCGCGCTCGCGGACGATGCGCAGCTCGTTCTTCTTGGCGACGCGGAGCAGCTTCCATCCGTGGATGCCGGCGCCGTATTTCGCGATCTCTGCCGGGCGCTCCAGAGTGAAAACGTGGTTCGCCTCGATCAGTCCTACCGCATGGATCCGAAGGATCCTTCCGGGCGTCATGTGCTGGTCACCGCGCGGCAGATTCAAGGGGGCGATCCTGCGCCTCTCTTCAAGCCTCGGGGGGTTCGACCGCGGGCGCGCCCCGACGATCTCGAGCTTGCGGGCGTCGAACACCTCACGAGTGATCTCGATGCGTTTCTCACCTGGTGGAAGCGGCGCTTTTCCGTTCCGATGGAGTGGGTGGAGCGGCGATGGTCCGTCGACCGCCACGGCCTCTTCGAAAAGGCGAGCGAAGAAGATCTCGGTGCGCTCTTTCGCGAATCCGAACGAGGGCGCATTCTTTGTCTGACTCGCGCTCGTTCCACCGGCGTGCACGCCGTCAACGAGCGTTTTCATCGACGGGCCCTCGAGGAGCGCGGACTGCCCTCGTCGGTGCGCTTTGCGGTCGGCGAACCGGTCCTCGTGATGCGCAACGACTACGAACGCGGTCTCTTCAACGGCGATCAGGGGGTGGTGCTTTGGGTGGAGAGCCCGCGCAACGGTCAGCGTCCCTGTGCGGTCTTTCGCCGCGCGGAAGGTTTCGTTGCATTTCCTATGGAGAGCCTCGCCGCGACCGTCGAGCTGGCCCACGCGGTGACGGTTCACAAGGCGCAGGGCTCGGAACACGACAACGTGGCGGTGGTCTTGCCGACCGAAGTGATTCCGCTCTTGACCCGGGAACTTCTCTACACGGCGGTGACGCGCGCCCGAAAGGGCGTTGTCCTTCTCGGCGCTCAGGAACTGATCGAGTACGCGGTCCGCAGCCGGGTCGAGCGCTCCAGTGGGCTTTCGGATTTCCTCCAGGAGGAGCTGTGATCGCCCGAGGACTGTGCGAAGAGTGCGCAAAGATGCGGGTCGTCAAAACAGCGCGCGGAAGTGTGTTTCTACGCTGCACTGCACCGGAAAAGCCGAAGTACCCGCGGCTTCCCGTCCTACGCTGCGACGCGTTCGCGCCGCGTGCATAGATCGACTGGATCCCTTGCGTCGAAGGTGACAGAGTTGACCGGTGGTAGAGAAGTGGCGGACGGGGGAACCTGAGGTGTCCCTGTGGGCCAACTTCACGCGGAGCGGGCTCGACCCGGCGGCGACAAACCCCGTACTCCTCCGGCGAATTCGCGCGGTGAACCTGGCGATCTTCGGTTTGATCGTCGTCGCGCTGCCCTTTGTGTACCAGTACTGGCGCATCGGGCTGCCCGAGATCTCGATGGCGGTGATCGCGAGCGCCGTCAGTGCGGTCTGCCTGCTCGGGCTACTTCGACGCACTCACGATCCGAATCTTGTCGGTGGACTCGGGCTGCTCGTTCTCTTCGTTCTGCTCCTGCTTTCCAACATCGCCTCGGGCGGCTTTTACGACCCGAACTTCGCGTGGTTCTACGTCGTGCCGATCGCGGCGGTCACGTTCACGACCCGGCGCCAGGCGGTGTTCTGGTCGGTGGTGGTGCTCCTCACGACGATCGCGTTCTGGGTGCTCGACGAGACTGGATACGCGCCCGAGAGCGCCGTACCGGTCGACGAGCACGCGCTGCAGTCGCTTTTCAATCGCGCGAGTGCGGTGGTCGGCATCGCTTTGATGATCGCTCTCTTTGTGCAGTGGCAGGTTCACGCGGAGCTGAGTCTTCGCGACGCGAACGAAAAACTCCGCATGCAGGAGCGGGAGATGCGTCGGCTGGCGCTCTTCGACGCGCTGACGGGACTCCCGAGTCGCGCATGTCTCGACCGCAAGCTCGAAGCGCTCGACAAAGAAGAGGAGTCCTTTGCGCTGATTTTTGCCGACCTCGATCGTTTTAAAACGATCAACGACACGCTCGGGCATCCTGCGGGGGATCAGCTTCTCATTGAGGTTGGGCAGCGTTTCGAGAGTGTGGTCGGGACGCCAAGCCGAACGAGTCTCCCCGAGCTCGACGAGCTCTGGGCCGCGCCTCATCCGCTCGTTGCACGGCGGGGTGGGGACGAGGTCGTCGTCGTGCTTCCGGGCGCGAGTGCGGACGAAGCTCGCGAAGTTGCCGAGCGGATGATCGAGACGCTGGCGCGCCCGGTGGAGCTCGAGGAACGGCAGATCGTGGTGTCCGTTTCGATGGGCGTGGCCGCAGCGCCTCGCCACGGGACAAACGCGGCGAGTCTGATGCGGGCGGCGGATGTCGCGCTCTACGAGGCAAAGCGCCAGGCCGGGAGCACGGTCGTCGTTTACCAGACGCAGATGACCCAATCGACGCCCCGGGCGCTCCTTCTGGAGGAAGCGCTTCGGCAGGCCATCAAGGCGGACGAACTTCGCGTGGTCTTTCAGCCGCTCTTCGATGCGCACCGCGAGGTGTGTGCGGCGGAGGCGCTGCTGCGTTGGCAGAGTGTTGCGTTCAGCGGGGAAGTGTCCCCCGCGGAGCTCATTCCCGTTGCCGAGACGACTGGTCTCATCGTGCCCATCGGCAAGATGGTGTTGCGGCAGGCGTGCATGGAGGCCGTCGGCTGGTCGAAGCCCTTTCGCGTCGCGGTCAACGTATCCCCGGTTCAGCTGCGCAATCCGAACTTTGTCGATCACGTGAAGTCGGCGCTTTCGGCGAGTGGACTGCATCCTGGACGCCTCGAGCTGGAGATTACGGAGAGCGTTCTTCTCGACGACGACCGGCCCGTGCAGCGGTGTTTGGATGCCCTTCGCGCGCTCGGTGTGCGGATGACGGTCGATGATTTTGGCATGGGCTACTCGAACCTCTCTCAGCTTCGTCGTTTGCCGGTGTCCCGAGTGAAGATCGACCGCGCGTTCGTGAGCCGTATGCACGACGATCCGGCCGACGCGGCCCTGGTGCGCGCCATCGTTGCGATGGGTCATAGCCTTCGCCTGGAGGTCGTCGCTGAGGGCGTCGAAAACGACGAGCAGGTTGTCATGCTGCAGGAGATGCGCTGCGACGAGATGCAGGGCTTTCATCTTGGCACCCCGGTCGAAGCCGACGAGTTTCTCCGGTTCGTCACGACCCTCGCCACGCCTCCCCGCGTCTCCGAGCGCGCCTAAGCGCCTAGCCTGAGCCGACGCCGACGTCCGGACGTCCAAAAAACAGCCCACCTCGTCGTCCCGCGGAGGACGTTCAGATCGGCATGTTCAGAATCGGCAGAATCAGCATGTTCAGAATCAGCCCACCTGATTTTGTTGACATCGCTGCTCTCGCGTCGAATCGGCATGTTCAGAATCAGCCCACCTGATTTTGTTGACATCGCTGCTCTCGCGTCGGGCCCGTTGAGACAAGATCAGCCCACCTGATTTTGTTGACATCGTCCCTCGCCGCGGAGGGCGTTCTTGGCCCCACGCCAGCAAACGGCCTCGGAACACCGAAATTGCCGTGTTTTTCCGCTTCGCCCCCTTTTCATCTGCTCGCCGATTGCGCACCCTGGGGCGTGCGACGGTTGCGATGGATGGGCGTGCTGCTGCTCCTCAGCTGTGAAGCGGGGGGCGAATCCTGGGATGTGGGCTCCGTGGAGTCCTACCTCACCCCGGCCGAGCGCCGGGCCCGCGCGGCGCAGATCCGCGATGCCGCCGCCGCCAATGGCATCACCCAAGGCTGGCTCCTCGCCGGCATCGCCGACGCCGAAACTCAGATGTCGCACTGCTGGTCCGAGCTCACCTGGGCATGCATGGGACCGAACTCACCCGACTGTGGCGGTGGCCCCGTGGTCGCGGGGGCAGGCGACGGTCCCTGCGCACTCCGCGAAGGCGGCCTCGGCATGTTCCAGTTCGACGCGGGGACGTTCGAAGACACCCTCGAGCGCGAAGGGGATCGCATCCTCAGCATCGACGGCAACGTCGCGGCCGCGGTCGACTTCACCGTCGCCATGGTCATTCGCTCCGTCTACGTCGACGGAGTCGAAACGGACGCCCAAGCGATCGAATGGATGAACGGAGTGCGCGTCGGCAACGGCCGCTGGGACGCCTGGGTTCGCACGGTCACCCACTACTACAACGGCTGCCGACCGAGCTTCTCCTGCTTCGACTCCCGCTACGAGCACTACCGAAGCAACACCGCCGGCGTCTTCGCGGAGATGGGCGAAGACTTCTGGGACATTCCGGGGGCCGGCTTTTCCGCGGCGTTTAGCGCGCAGTCCTTTCCTCTCGCGAGCGAACTTTTCCCCCTCTCACCCGGAGAAACGGTCTCCGGCTACTTCGACATGGAGAACACGGGAACCGATCCCTGGACGCCCGGCGAGACCTTTCTCGGCACCACTGAGCCACGCGACGTGAGCAGCCCTCTCGCCGCGGCTGACTGGGTATCCGCCAATCGCCCCGCGACCGTCGATCGCGTGGTGCCGCCCGGCGAAGTGGGCCGCTTTGCCTTCACGGTTCAAGCCCCCGACGAAGTTGGCGACTACTCGCAGTTCTTTAATCTCGTTCAAGAGGGTGTGGTCTGGTTTTCCAGCCCGCGCGATGATCAACTCCAGATTCGCGTGCAGGTGACCCGTGCATGCCCGGCGGGACTTGGCGACGTGTGGGAATGCGAAGGCGCTGCGCGACGCCGCTGCGATGGTGGAATGGTCGTCCGCGAGAACTGTCCCGGCGGCTGCGAGGGGGGTGCCTGTTTGGACGCGCCCCCGGAAGACCGCGACGGCGACGGACACAACACCAGCGTCGACTGCAACGATGACGACGCCACCGTCTTTCCGGGAGCGACCGATCCCTGTGGCGACGGCATCGATCAAAACTGTGACGGCATCGATGCCTGTCCGGGTGACGACGCCGGTTCGCCGGATGCCGGTTCGCCGGATGCGTCCATGACGCCGACCTCGGGCGGTGGTGGATGCGCAGCACAACGAGCACCCGCGGGCGCCGGTTTCGCACTCCTCATGTTCGTGCTTGTCCGCCGACGGCGCCGATAAACGCCAAAAATGGCCGGCCGGTCACCTTTCTGAGGCGCGCGAGATTGAGTATCGTCAGCTATTCCTGACGGCTTCCATCCCTGGATCGACGAATCGCGGGCGCCTCTCTTCGTGGTCCAATACCCGAGCGTGCGCACCACGGACGAAGTGCGCGAAGCGCACGCGGCGATTCGCGAGGTCTACCTCTCGACCGATCGAGTGATCGCCTGGGTTGTCGATGCGACCGCCGTCGGTCGAGCAACGGCGGTCGAGCGACGAATTGTCTCGGAGCATGAAAAAAGCGTCGCTCCTCTCGCGCGACGATGGTGCGCAGGTCTCGCGGTCGTGATTCCCAACGAACTCGTTCGGGGGTTCTTCACCGCCATCACTTGGCTCGCGCCCCTTCGCTATCCCCACAAGGTGTTTTCCAATCGCCTCGAGGCGACGGCGTGGGCCGAGAATCAACTCGTCGAACGCGCGAGGTAGACGCTACGAGCGATTGAGTTCGCCGCGACGAAGTTTGCGGTAGAGGCTTAGCGCGTCGCGAAGCACGTCGAGGGTGTCGTCGAGGCCGAGAAAGTCGTCGACGACGACCTCTTTGTTTTCGAGCACCTTGTAGTCCTGAAAGAAGCGCTTCATTTCCCGGAGGGTGTGCCGCGACAGATCGGTGATGTCGCGGACATCTTCGAAGTAGGGGTCGCGCGCATTGACGCAGATGATCTTGTCGTCGATGCCTTTGTCGTCGCGCATCCGCATCACCGCAACGGGCCGCGCCTCCACCAGGCAGAGCGGAACCATCGGCTCTTGGCTCAGCACCAGTGCGTCGAGAGGATCGCCGTCGTCGCAGTAGCTTCGCGGCACAAACCCGTAGTCCGCCGGGTAGTGCACTGCGCTGTAGAGGACACGGTCGAGCTTCAACAGGCCCGTTTCTTTGTCGAGCTCGTATTTGTTTTTGCTGCCCTTCGGTACCTCGATCACGACCGGGCAGGCCTCCGCGATGAGCTTCTCGTCGATATAAACGTCGTGCCAGGGGTGCATCTCGACTTCCTTGTTACAGCGATTTGACGGAGTGCGAAGCCGCCGACGCGTGATTCCGTATTCGCGGCGGACGGTTCCGGACTAGTCGACGCCGGCTTCTTCCATCATCTCTTCGAGGGTTAACACGCGCATCGACTCGCTCGGGTCGGGCGACGGGTTTTCCGGCGACGGGTCTGCCGGCGGCTGATCGGCTTCTTCGGCTTCGCGCATCATCTCTTCGAGGGTCTGCACGCCGCCTTCGTCGCCGCCTCCACCTTCGGCCTCGCGCATCATCTCTTCGAGGGTCTGCACGCCGCCTTCGTCGCCGTTGTCGCCGCCCGCTTCGCGCATCATTTCCTCGAGCGTCATCACCCCATCCGGGGTTCCGCTCGACTCGTCGACCTCGTCGTCGTCGTCGTCGAGCGCGCCGGAGCCGGTTGTCGTTTGCGTAATCTCGGGGCGCTCCCGACCCATGATCGCGTAGCCGAGTCCGATGGAGAGCGAGTCCCAATACGTAATCACGCCGAGGCCGATCATCATCAGACCGATGAAGGGCACGACGGAGCGAATGATGTGGCCCAGCGGCTTTTCGAAGAGCGTGCTGGCCACGAAGAGGTTCAGCCCCACCGGCGGCGTGAGGTAACCGATCTCCAGGTTCACGATGAAGATGATGCCGAAGTGGAGCGGGTCGACGCCCATCGCAAGGGCAACCGGCGCGAGGAGCGGTACGAAGATGAACATCGCGCTGAGGATGTCCATCGCCATGCCGACCACGAGCAGGAGCGCGTTGAGCATCAAGAGGAACTGCCACTGCGCGAGCTCCATGCCTTCGATCCAGTGCACGAGCTTTTCGGGCACGCCTTCTTCGTGAAGGAACTCGTCGAAGGCGAGGGCGGACACCATGATCACGAGGAGCGCGCCGAGAAAGACGCCCGTCTCCTTGAAGGTCTCCGGGACGTCTTTGAGGGAGAGCGCCCGGTGCACGTAAACCTCGACCAGAACGGCGTACACCACGCTGAAGGCGGCCGCTTCGACGGTCGTGTAGATGCCGCTGTAGATGCCGCCGAGAATCAGCACGGGGAACATCAAGGCCCAGAAGCCCTTTACCGCGGCCGTGCCGACCTTCTTAACCTTGAAGGTGTCGCGCGGCGTCTTGTTCGCGACGCCGTAGAAGAAGCAATAGCCCATGAGGATGACCGCCATGAGCATTCCGGGACCAAAACCGGACGCGAAGAGAGTCTCCGTTTCAATGTGCGCGCCCTGGTAGACGATCGGGTAGATGATCATCGGAATCGAGGGCGGAATGAGGATTCCGAGGGAGCCGGCGGAGCTCAAGAGGCCGTGGCTAAAGCGTTCGCCGTAACCCGCGTCGACGAGCGCCGGTCCCATCATCGCGCCGATCGCGATCACCGTCGCGGGGCTCGAGCCGCTGATCGCGGCAAAGAACACGCAGGCAAAGACGGCGCTCATGCCCATGCCGCCGGGAATCCAGCCGACGCACGCGCGGGCAAAGTCGATCAGGCGCGTGCTGATCTGGCCGCGCGCCATTACCGAGCCGCTCATGATGAAGAGCGGGATCGCGACCAGGTTCTTCTGATCGATCAGCCCGCGCATGCGCTCGACCATCGGCGAGAACTGGCTCGGCTCCGAGTAGCCCGTGTAGAGGATGAAGCACGCGATCGTGATCAAACCGATCAGCGCAAAGAGCGGAACGCCGAGGAGCGCGCAGCCGATCAAAAGCCCCGCGACCATTCCGCCCTTGCCGAGGAGCGGAAGCCCGAGGGCGAGGAGCAAAACGACGGCAAAGACTTTCGGCTTGCCCGGGTTGTCGGTGGAAGAAGTCATTCCTCTTCCCCCTTCGAGTCCGAAGAAGCAGTGGCATCCGAGTCCGCGGAATCGTGCCCTTGCCCTTGCCCTTGCCCGGAATCGTCCGATCCCGAATCGTCGTCCGCCCCAGAATCGCCGTCCGCCCCAGAATCGCCGTCCGACCCCGAATCATCCCCCCCGGAAGCCGCCGCCGCCGCCGCCTGAAGATCCTCATCCCCGAGCGCGACCCCATACTCGCCCCCCAGCATCGCACTCACCGCACCCGCAAAGAAGCGCATCGCAGTTAGCGCAAACGCGATCGGAATCGCACTCGTCGCCACCCAGTCTGGGATCGCCGTCTGCTCGAAGATCATCTCGGTCTGAATCGAGTTCTCGAGGTTGCCGTACCCAAGCACACTGAGGATCGCGGCAAATAGCGCACTCACCACAAACCCAAGCGCAATGACCCACCGCCGCGCCTTCGGGGGCACCACCTTCTGAAGCGCCTCGAGTCGAATGTGCTTGCCGGCGTACGCGCAGATGCTCGCCCCGAGCGCACCGACCCAAAGCAACATGATGCCCGAGACCTCCAGCGACCAGGAGTACTCGTCCGGAAAGTACGTTAGCCCGAAGTACGCGAGGAGCGCGCCGCCGACCGCAAAGGAAACAAGACGCTGCTGCCAGCCTTCCGGTTTCTTTCGCACCGCCTGCACGGAGAGCGGCACCACCACCGCGCCGTAGAGGAGGAGGTAGAGGTACTTCGAGGGAAACACGCGGCGCATCACCGTCGCGCCCCACTCGTCGACGACCTCCGTCTGCGCGGTCATCAAGAGCCCGATGCCGGAAAGCACCGCAGCCACCACGACCGCATAGCCGAGCGCGCGAATATCGATGCCGCTTTCGCCGCGCGCTTCACGTCCTTCGCGCCGAATCGAACTCGCTCCAAACCAAAGGAGCCCGATCCCGAGCACCGCCGCCAAGATCGGGGCGAGCTGCGCGTCGACCCACTGCTGCGTCTCTTCGTTGGTGATGCCAAAGAGACGTCCGACGAGCTGCCCGAGCTTGCTGTCGGGCGAGGTCAGACGTCGATCGACGACGTCGAGAAAGACCATGATCGTCATCGCGCTGAGGAACGTGACAACGATCGTCTGCTCGATGGAGTAGAGGAGGTCGTCGGCGCGACGTAGCAACGCAAACGCCCCCCTTCGTTCCTCGCGCTCGCTTCCCGATGCGGCTGTGGCCATAGGCCCGCCGACCCTACCACGATCAGTTTTTGCTGCGGCCATCCACGATGGCCTGAAGCGCCTCTCGGTCGACTCCGTCGTATCCCTCGCGCTCGCTCCCATCCACGAGGCGCGCGCGCTTGAGGGAGCCCCGACCGAAGCGCTCCTGGAGCGCCTGCGTCACGGCTTCGAGCTTTTCGCGGCGCTGCTTTTGCTCGTCAGGAAAGAGCTCCATCGAGGGGCCCGCAGGCACAAAATCCGAGGCGCTGACACCGGTGAGGCGAATCCCCCGCTCGAGCCCGGAAAAGCGTCCCAGGAGTTCCCGCGCCACAGCGAAGATCGAGTCCGTATCGCTCACCGGATCGGGGATGTGACGCTGCCGGGTCTGCGAGCGATGGTCGCGAAACTTTACCTTCACTGTGATGCACCGCGCCTGAAGACCGCTGTTCACGAGTCGCCCTGCGATGCGGGCGGACTGTCGAAGGAGATAGCGCTCGATGTCTTCGATGCGCCGAAGATCGCGCGAGAAGGTTTCCTCGGCGCCCATACTTTTGGCGCCCCGCGAGGTGATGACGCTTCGAACGTCTTCGCCTTGGGCGAGCTGATGAACGTGGCGACCCCAGCTTCCAAGGACCGCCTCGAGGGCGTCCGCCGAGGTCTTCGCAAGATCACCAAAGGTGCGAAACCCGCATGCGTGCAGGCGTGCGGCGGCTTTGGGCCCAACGCCCCACATCCGCTCGATGGCAAGCGGCGCCAAAAACGCGGCGAGTGCTTCCGCTTCCCTCGGCGCGACCACAAGACCGTCCGGTTTCTCCAGGTCGCTGCAGACCTTGGCGACGAACTTATTCAGTGCGACCCCCGCGGACGCCCGCAACCCGGTCTCGGCGAAGATCTCTTCTTTGACGCGCCGCGCGATCGTTTCGCCGTCGCCGAAGAGCGTTCGGCTGCCGGTCACCTCCAAGAAGGCTTCGTCGAGGCTCAGTCCTTCGACGGCGGGCGTGTAGCGGCGAAAGACCGCGAAGACGACCTCGCTGACTTCCTGGTAGCGCTCCATGCGCGGGGTGACGACGACCGCATCGGGACAGCGCCGTAGTGCCTCGACCATCGACATCGCCGAGTGCACGCCGAAAGGACGCACCTCGTAGGACGCAGCGGAGACCACGCCGCGGGTCCCTCCGCCCCCGACGATGACCGGCTTTCCTCGAATCGAGGGATCGTCGTGCTGCTCCACGGACGCGTAAAACGCGTCCATGTCGACATGCAGAATGGTCCGCTCGTCCACCCGCGAAGGATACGCGAGGGGTGCGTCGTCGCTACTCCGCTGCGTCAGCGACGCGCGGGCCCCAGCCGATCGCAGGGTTCAGCGCCGGGAGATCGCCGCTGTAGTCGAAGATGCCGATGCCGGTCTTTCGGCCGAGCTGACGGTCAGCCACCAGGCGCCGAAGAAGCGAGGGCACGCGGTAGCGCGGATCGCGGTGCTCTTTCTGAAGCGTCATGGCCATCGCGGCGACGACGTCGAGACCGATCAGATCGCTGAGGGAGAGCGGCCCGATAGGGTGGTTGCAGCCGAGCTTCATCGCGGTGTCGATCGCGTGCGCGTCCGCGATGCCCTCTTCGAGGGTTTCGATCGCGTGAAGAAGGTAAGGGACGAGGAGGCGGTTGACCACGTAGCCCGGGGACGCGCTCACCTCGACCGGCGTCTTGCCGATCGCGACGCAGAATGTTCGTGCGGCTTCGACAACGCCCGGGGCGGTCCGCTCGGTGACGCCTAGTTCGACGAGCTTCATCACCTGCGCCGGGTTGAAGAAATGGAGCGCGAGAAGCTGGGCGGGACGTTCGACGGCATCGGCGAGGCGAAGGAGCGGAAGCGACGAGGTGTTTGACGCGAGGATTGCGCCCGCGGTCATGCGCGACTCGAGGGAGCGAAGAAGCTCGACCTTCGTGTCGAAGTCTTCGAGGGCGGATTCGATGACGAGGTCGCAGTCTGCGACAACGTCGAGATCCGAAGCGACGGTGATACGACCGAGGATGGCGTCGTACTCGGCGCGATCGATCTTGCCCTTCTTAAGGCGACGGCCAAGGGAGGCTTCAAAACGCTCGCGGACTTTCGCGAGGTCCCCGCCGGTCGCCTTGATGGCCACCACCGAAAGCCCAGCCGTGGCACATGCCTCCACGATTCCGCGCCCCATCTGTCCACAACCCACAACTCCGACCGTCTCGATGCTCATGCTTGGCTCCCCGCACGATGTTTGTGGTCTGGTTGCCGGAACCTCTTTACAGATTCACAGAATTCGACCCGACGGGTTACGAGATAACGAGAACGACGCGGCGCGTCAAGCGCGTGGAGCCTATTTTTCTAGAGTTTACAAGAGCGGTGGTCAGTTTACTAGTAAACTTGTTTGTAAAGTGTGAAGAACCAACGAGGGTGGTCAGGGACGAGGTTGTCGAGTCCGTCGATCGCGGTTTTGGTAGCGAGGTCTCACGACCGGTTTTCCCTCCCGAAGACCAGTTCCTTTGAGACGCGTAACCCCTCAATCCTGCACAGCTTTCCCCGGTTGCTCGAGCCATCCGTAGCGCTGATCGGATTGACAGCCGACGGCTCCCTCCGTAGTTTGGCCGCCGGTGCGTGGCCGGCCCCCTACGCACTCTGCACGTGCCGACCAACGACCGTGCGGATTGCACCCGCGGGCTTCCTCCCCAGCAGCGCCATGCATCGCCGGACCAAGTACATTTTTGTAACGGGTGGAGTCGTGAGCTCCATCGGTAAGGGACTCACCGCCGCCTCCATGGGGGCGTTGATGGAGGCCCGCGGACTCCGCGTTACGAACCTCAAACTCGATCCCTACATCAACGTCGATCCGGGAACGATGTCGCCGTACCAGCACGGCGAGGTGTTCGTGACCGACGATGGCGCCGAGACCGATCTCGACCTCGGGCATTACGAGCGCTTCACGTCCACGACGATGAGCCGCGCGAACAACTTCACCACCGGGCGCATCTACGACGCAGTGATCTCGAAGGAGCGTCGCGGGGAATACCTCGGCGCCACCATTCAGGTAATTCCGCACATCACCGACGAGATTAAGGCGCGGGTGTACGACGCGACCCGCAAGGCCGACGTCGCCATCGTCGAGGTCGGCGGCACCGTGGGTGACATCGAATCGTTGCCTTTTCTGGAGGCTGTTCGACAGATGAAGGTGGAGCTCGGGCCGGAGAACGCCTGTAGCGTTCACGTCACGCTCGTGCCCCACATCAAGGCCGCCGGCGAACTCAAGACCAAGCCCACGCAGCACTCCGTCAAGGAGCTCCTCGGCCTTGGAATTCAGCCCGAAATGCTGATTTGCCGCGTGGAGAGCGAGCTTCCGATCGAGCTCCGCAAGAAGATTGCGCACTTCTGCAACGTGCCGGTTGATCGCGTGATCGCCGCGCCGGACGTCGGCGTGATCTACGAGCTACCAATCGTGCTTCGCGAGCAGCAGATCGACGTTCGGCTCGTGGAGCTCTTGAACATCTGGTCGCGCGAGCCGGACCTCTCGCGCTGGGAGCACGTCGCCTCGACCTTCAAGGACCCCAAGCGCGGCTCGGTGTCGATCGCGCTTGTCGGCAAGTACGTGCACCTTCGCGACAGCTACAAATCGCTTCACGAGGCGCTCGTGCACGGGGGCATCGCCAACGACGTGCGCGTGGAGCTGACCTACGTCGACAGTGAGACCCTCGAAGAGGGGAACCTCGACGCGGTTCTTGGAGTGCACGACGCGATCCTTGTGCCAGGCGGTTTCGGCGATCGCGGGACCGAAGGAAAGATTCGCGCGATCCAGTGGGCGCGGGAGACGAAGACGCCCTTCTTTGGGATCTGCCTCGGCATGCAGATGGCCGTCGTGGAGTTTGCGCGCCACGTGTGCAGTCTCGACCAGGCGAATAGCTCCGAGTTCGCGCCCGACGCGCCCTACCTGGTGGTCGACCTTATGCCCGACCAGCGTGGCGTGAAGGACAAGGGCGCGACCATGCGCCTCGGCGCCTATCCCTGCGTGCTGAAAGAGGGCTCACTCTCGGCGGAGATCTACGGCGCGAAGGAGATCAGCGAGCGTCACAGGCATCGCTACGAGGTGAACAACCAGCATCGCGAAGCCCTCGAAGCGGGCGGCCTGGTGCTGAGCGGCCTTTCGCCCGATGGCCACCTCGTCGAAATGATCGAGCTTCCGGATCACCCGCACTTCGTCGGCTGCCAGGGTCACCCGGAGTTCAAGAGCAAGCCGCACGCAGCGCATCCGCTCTTCACGCGCTTCGTCCGGGCGGCGCTTCAGCAGCGTACCAGCCGAGACAAGCCCGCGCAGACTTCGGCATCTGCGGTCAACTGACAGCGGTCAACTGACAGCGGTCCACTGACATTGCCCCGTCGGGACCGTCGATTCGGGCGCCTCTATTCAGGCTCCGTTCGGCGGAGAGAACGAACCATCGCCACGACCTGACCGCACTGCGCGCGATCGAGGTAGTGCGTCCCATCGGCAACGAGCGCGCCGTTCGTCTCCGCGACCCACCATTGGTCGCCGACCTGAACTCCCGCGACGACCTCGCACGTTCGCTCATACCCCGGCTCCCTTCCTTCAAACACAAATGCGTCAGGGACGTCGAGGAGTACCTCAACGTCGTTACGTGGCGCAGGCGATCGTTGAAGCCAGCTGGTGACCCGAGATCGGTCCGCGCGAAAGTCCCCGGGGCTGAGGTGGAAGTGATAGCCGTGGTCGAAACGAACCCAAAGGTCTCGTTGCGAGCCGCGAATGCGTACGCCCTCCGGCGTTCGAATCGCGAGGGTTGTTCCGGCGACGTGCTGCTCTGACCGAAGGCGAGGAACCTCAAACGCGGGGTGACCTCTTCCGGCGAGCTGGCGGTGGATGAAACGCACGAGGCGCCCCTCGCGGAGTTCGACCTCGATGGCAAAGACCCGCTTCGTTTCGCGAGCGACGACGGCCATGCGGATGCGCTCGTCTGTTGCATCCAAGAGTCTCGGCCGTTCCCTGCCGAGCCAGCGAACCCCTTCCGGCGTATCCCTTCGTGAATCCCACAGGCTGGTGGTCTCGCCGAGGACGACTCCGGCGAGCCGATTCGAAAGAAGCCAGCGCCAGGCGTCCATCATGTTCGGCGAAGGAAGAGGGTGGCAGTCGGCTCGGCGTTCGTCCCACGGGCAACTCTCGAACCCGACCACGGACTCCCCCTCGACGTGCGGAACCAGGCGGCGCAGGCGCGTCCCCTCGCGAATGAAATAGCGGTGCAGGGCGACCCGAGTACGCTCGTCACCGCTGAAGATGGTGATCACTCCCTCGTCGTGGTTCTCGTACCAGCCTTTGGTTCGGTCGTCGTGATCGAAGACGCTGACATCCAGGTACGTATCACCCGGAGGGCGGAGCGGCGCGCATGCATCGACCATCGCCTTCTGTGCGTCCGACAGGGTCGACATATCGGTGTGCTGCTCATGCCCCACCGACTCGAGCACCTCGATGTTTGGATCGCTCGCTTCGTCGGGCTCTTCGGCCGACTCTTCGGCCGACTCTTCGGCTTCTTCCACGGCTCTTGGGGGCACTGGGCCGGGCGCCGGGCGTGGGTGCGGATCAGGTTGATCGCGATCGCAACCGGCGCCAAGAACGAAGAGGACCACCAACGCGACTCGCATCTGCGTAGGGTAGGCAATCCGCCCGCGCACGCGACCCGATCACTGCTTCAACAACGAGAGCTTCCGTGCTGACTCGAAGACCCGTTCCGCGCCGCATCGTTTGTCTGACCGAGGAGCCGACGGAGATTCTCTACGCCCTCGGCGAGGGAGACTGCATCGTTGGCATCAGCGCGTACACGGTTCGTCCCCCGGAGGCGAAACGCGACAAGCCTGTCGTGTCTGCCTTTATCGGCGGGAGCGTCGCCAAGATCTCGGCGCTCAAGCCCGATCTTGTGATCGGCTTTTCCGACATCCAGGCGGACCTCGCACGAGACCTCATCAAAGCGAACCTCCCGGTACTCATCTTTAACCAGCGCTCCCTTCAAGAAATCCTCGACGTGGTGATGACCCTAGGGCAGCTGGTGGGCGCAGCCGATCGCGCAGCCGCGCTCGTGGATGGATACCTTCGCGGCATCGATGCGATTCGGGAGCGTGCTCCGGGAGTGCGCCCCCGCGTGTATTTCGAGGAATGGGACGAACCGCTGATCACGGCGATCGAGTGGGTCGGAGAGCTTATCGAGATTGCGGGCGGCACAAACGTGTTCGCCGAGCGCGCGTCGGGAAAGCTCGCGAGCGAACGGTTCGTGACCCATGAGGAAGTGATCGCGGCGGCGCCAGAGCTGATCGTGGGCTGTTGGTGCGGCAAACCTGTCGACATCGGTGCGATTCGAGCTCGCGACGGCTACGCCGGTGTTCCCGCGGTGCGGAGCGGCCATATCGTCGAGATGGACCCGGCGATCATCTTGCAGCCGGGCCCGGCGTGTTTGACGGATGGTCTTCGGGTTCTCGCCGAGGAGATTCGGCGCGTTTCATCCGGGTAGGTGCTTTCGTAGTTCCTCGAGCTCGGCCGTGGAGAGCACGATGGTTCGACGGCCGCTCGGGAGCGCGATGTGCACGCCCTGTTGTCCCGTCGAAAGCCGCTGAACTTCGAGTTGTCCGTAGCTCGCCATCCATAGAATCTGGTTCAAGCGAGGCGATGCGGTGGGAGGAACGTAGTCGAAGCCGAAGTGGTTGTGCAGCGGTCCGTCGTTGAGCCCGCACCAGTCCCAAAGAACGCGATCCACCTCGACGTGCGGAGTCTCGGGAACCGGACTCTCCGGGAGCGCACCCGGGGGATGCGCTTGAATGCCGTTTCTGCTGAATGTGAAGCGTGCGCCGACGAGTTCGGTTTCGTTCGCTGTGACCTGAATCCCGACGCAGTGGAGTTCGAGCGATCGACCGAGGTGCGCGGCGATGTCGTGCGCGAGCGACTGAACGATGTGAAAACCGTCCGGACCCTTGGGCTGCTCGAACCAGATCCAGCGGGTGTCGTCTTCGCCGCGAGCGAAGGCCCCGGTGAGCCAAAGCGTCGACCCTTCGGGAGAGCTCGGCTGAAGATCCGAACGCCCGCCAAGGTATTCGACGATCGCAACCTCGTCGTCCTCGTCCATCGGTCCAAGGGTGGCGGCCCAGAGGTGCACGCCGAAAAACTATGCGTTCGTCCTCGACCGGGCAACTACGCTTGCAATGTGAGGCGCACCCCCGGGGCGATCCGAAAGCGCCCTTCGTCCGTTTCGATCAGTTCGCCGAGACCCGCGGCTCGTAGTCGACTCAGCGTGACGTGCACGCGGTTGACGTCGGAACCGGGCACGCAGCGCTCGCCGGGCCATCCCGCGTCAAAGACCGCGTCGAGGGGAACCCAGTCGGTGGCTTGGGCGAGGCATGCGAGGACCGCGGCGAGGCGTTTGCGGCGTGAAAGATCGACGCGGGCTTTGCCGCTCCGTTCAAACCAGCGTCCTTCTTCCTGGACCGTCAGTTCTTCTTCGCTGCGGAGGCCTTCGAGGCGTTTGCGGAGGACGCGCGCTGGCAAACGAACGGCCAGGTGGTCGCTCTCGCTCGTCATCTCACGAAGGCGCGCATCCGCCTCGCGTCGATCGGGTTCGCGGGTGATGGCGAGTTCCATGCGCCGGATGCGAAGCGCGAGCGTAAGCGGATGGAGTTTGATCGCGTCGGCGATTCCGTCGGCTTCGGCGAAGAGGCGCTCAGCCTCCGCGTGTTTTCCCTGACGGGCGCGCAGCGCTCCGAGGCCGGCGATCGCCCACGTGGTCGTGAGATGCTCGCCCAAGGGACGCACTCGCTCGAGGGCCTGCGCGTACGCTCGTTCGGCTCCGTCATCTTGGCCGAGTTCCAGGAGA
>JBCDAA010000020.1:0-45577 GCA_039186435.1 Myxococcota bacterium
GCCAAGATGTTTCGCCTCCTCGCCGACGAGGGGATCAACATCGAGGCGATCAGCACCAGCGAGATCAAAACCTCGTGTTTAATTCGCGCGAAGTACGCAGAGCTCGCGGTGCGCGTGCTGCACGACGGCTTCGCGCTCGGCGGCTAGGTCGTCCCAAAAACCCCGTCGCCGCGACGCGGCACAATCGGGCCGCGTCTCCTCGCGCTCGGCATTTCTTCGGCTCCCAGAAGGGCGCCTCACCCGAGCCACGGACTGACGGGGTTTTGAGATGTGTTCAGAGCTGGCCGCGGCAGTACTCGAGAAAGTCCTGCACGTCGCGACGAAGGCGCGCTTCCACCTCGGACGGGCTCGCCGAGCCGCTGTAGACGCGCTCCTGACGAGGGTCGTAACGATAGCGCTGCGCGTCCAAAATCAGCACCTCGATGTTCTCGTCGTCGCCGCGCCCAGGAAGGATCTGCAGCTCTCCGCCGCTCGCCGGCTCCGGAATTGCGTCCCCGTGATCGAGGCGGTCCTGGGCGGAGACCCACTCGATGCCAAAGCGGGTGTCCGCCAGCCGAACGTCCACCTCCAGGGACTCCTCCGGCGCGATGCTGACCGCGAAACGTGCGCCTCGCGAGACCCCTCCGTCGGTCATCGCTTCCGCCACAAGGGTGAGCGCACGCGTTTCGGTCAGGCTTCGCAGTTCGTCGTCGCCCGCGGTGCGCGAGCTCTGCGGGCCCCCACAGCCGAGGGCGAACAACATTGGGAAGAGCGCGTAACGCATCACTCGAGCGTGATCGGATACCGGACGATCATGTCGGGACCGTCGAAGGAGGGAAAGGAGATGCCGCGAGCGGCTTGGCGCAAACATCCGCCCGCTTCGCTTTGAGTGACGGAGCGCGGCCCCTGAAGATTCACTCGGCTGACGCGCCCGCTGCTAGCAACCCGTAGACCGAACGTGACGCGGCCTCGCGTCGGCGCGTCTTCGGGGATCAAGACGAGGCACCTTCGGATGCGTCCGAAGACGGAATCGAACCCCGCTTCGATCTGCGCGCCCGTCAGCTGCTCCTCGCCGCCAGAACCGGCACCGTCGATCTCTCGAGGATCGTTCTCGCCGAGGTCGTCCCCTGAGCTTCCGTTCCCGGACCAATCACGATCCATTCCGCGAGCCTTCATGCCACGCCGTCGACGTCGCCTCCGGCGGCGCATCGGGGAGGCCTCTTCTTCCTCCTCAACACCTGCATCGGGCGGGATTTCCATCGCGATCGGTTCGGCCTCTGTCGCGATCCAGCCCTGCGTATACGCCACTCCTCCCCAAATGAGAGAAGCAGTGACAAAACCGGCGAGAAAGCGCCCCACGCCGTCCTCGTACCACGAATGCGCTTTCGGAGGGATCGACGGTTTGACCGGTCCGGGCGCCCCGACTAGCTTCCCTTCGTGAGCGGGATGGGTCTACGTGGTTGGGTTACGCTTCTCGGGCTTCTCGGAGCTACGGCGAGCGTTTCCGCGCAGACGGAGGAGCTCCCTCCGGGTCTTCAAACCGAGGGGCTCGATCCGGAGCTTTCGAACGCCCCCCCACCACGTGCGCCGGCCGAACCGCTGCGCATCGTGGCCGGCCTTGGCGGCGGTTTCAGCATTCGCCTCGTCCGCAACCTCGAGTTTCAGCAAGAGCGCTTCGCGCCGAGCTTCCTGGAAGTCTTTGGCGGAGTCGTGCTGCCGGGTCGCGGTCGCTTTCGGCACCAGACCAGCCTCCACATCGCGGGCAACCTGAGCGGCGACGGGAACTTCTCCTTCGGCCTCGACCCCCTGGAGCAGTGGACGATCATGCCGGCGTATACGCTCCGCATCGCGCTTCAGGACACGCCGGTCCCGGACTATCTCCTCTACGGCCGCATCGGCGTGCCGCTGACGGTTTCCCCCGACTTCGTGTGGGGCATTCAAGCCGACGTGGGCTTCACCTACATGCTTCTGGCAGGCTTTGGGGTGTACGTGGAGCTTGGGTACTCGATGTTCTTCGGCGGTGAAGACCGCGGCGGCGATACCTCCATTCACCCCCTCTTGAGCGGCGAGCTCGGGGTGGTCTTCGACATCGAGGTCCTGTGATGCGCGCGATGATTCTCATTGGGCTCCTCGCGCTTTGCGTGGGACCGGCACCGGGCGAGGTTGGTGGTTGCAACAGCGACACGACCGTCGCCGACGCGGAGGACTTCTGTCGGCAGCAGAGCGCCTGGATTTGTCGACGCCAGGAGTTCCGTGGCGAGATCGCGGACGTTCAAGGATGCGTGGACGAGATTCCGGCAGCGTGCGCGGGCTCGAACTGGCCCTTCACCTGCCAGCCTTTTCCGACGAATCGAGAGGCCCAGGCGTGCATCGATGCGCTCGCCCTCGAGTCGAACGTCGAGACGCCGGTGGAGGATCTCTCCGCCTGCAACCTCTGCGGAGGCAGCTGATGCTTCGAACCAAGCGATTGATGGTGCTGATCATCGCGAGCGCCGGCTGCGCGGTGTTTGCGGGTAAAGGCGACTACCGCGACTACCGCGAAGTTGAGCGAGCAGAGGACGATCGCGATCGTCAGGTGGCGATGTACGACTACCTCGACCGCCATCCGGACGGCCGCTGGAGCGACGACGTGCGCGCGGAACGCGAACGCCAGGAGCCCGGCCTCTTCGAGGCGAGCAAGTCCACCCAGGGCGGCCTCCAGTACTACTTGCGCATTTACCCCGAGGGCCAATTCGCGCCGCAGGCCCGGCAGCGTCTTGCGGCCCTCGAGTCGGTCCAAGGAAGCCGACGCGCCGGCGAGAACGCCGCCCGCGAGGTTCGCCAGGAACGCCGCACCGAAGCGCTCGAGCAGCGACGACTTTGGGGCTCCAAGGCGATCAACTACTGGAACCGGATCCTGCTCGGCGTGAACAACTGGGGCGAGCCCATCGCCAACGTCGCGCGCGCCAACGAGGAGTTCAACCGGGCGTTCGGCGCGAATCCGCGGCCGCGTTGCTCCACGAGCGAGTGCATCAAGTTCTACCAGCTCGACTTCGCGATCCCGGTTCCTGGCCGAACGCGAATCGACCGCTCGCTCCGGCTGCTCCTTCGTCTTCGACTTGAGGATGGAAAGCTGACCCGAGCGGAGATGTTGCTCCCGAACCGCGGCTTCTCCCGCTGGTACGAGCTCGAAGAACAGCAGTTCATCGAGGACGCCGATCCCGAGCAGCGGCAGCACGCCATCGACTGGGCCCTTCAAAAGATCATTCCGACGATTCGCGGCATCGTTCCGACCGCGCAGGGCATTGACGTCGTTCCCGAGCCGATCGATCCGCCGACGGTTCGCGCGCCGAACCAGCCGGATCCAGGGGCGTCCGCCATTCCGGGTGAGGCGCCCACCGAGGAAGCGCCGGCCCCCGCGCCGAGCGCGCCGGAAACCGAAGAAGTGGCGGCCCCGGAAGAGACGGGCGAGCTCGTTCTCCCCCTCGCGCTTCAGGGCCTTCGCACGGACGCGCTTCGTGTGGTGGTCTTTGCAGCCGCCGACGACGACGAAGGACCGGCCTACGACGGATTCTTCCTTGAACGGCTGACCGAAGAAGCCGAATAACCCCGCGTTGCGCATTCTCTCTCTATGGGTCGCTCTCGCGTTTGTCCTCGCGTCTGTGTCGGGCTGCGGTGGCGACGACGACGGCGGCGGAACCGACGCAAGCACCGGCCGTGATGTGCCGGAGGGGCTGCCTCCTGCATCGCTAGCTCAGCTCATCGCCTTCGAAGGCCACCAGACCCACGTCAACGAAGTCACGCTCTCGGACGGTACGTCCCTCGAAGGCGCGGTCATCTCGCCGGCGCCGGGGTCGCCCTTTGAGGTTCGCGAGCAGCGGTGCACCCCCGAACGGTGCGGCGTTGTGCTTGCGGTGCGCGACGAAACCGCAAACCGAGGCGTCTCGATTCCTTCGCCCATCGACGCGGAGAACCAGTTCCTCGACGTTCGCGTCGCGGACGGGCGAACCTATCGCGGACTGCTTTCGCTGCAGCCGCTCGACGCGCTTTCGGCGACCGCCGGGAGCTCGGCCGCGATCACGCAGCCCTTCGTCCTCGCCTCGAGCCTAACGATGGAAAGCGGGTCGACCTTTTTGGCGGGCGGCACGCCCATTCGCTGGGTCGTCTTTGGCGACGCGACCGTGGATGGCACGTTTGATTTCTCGCCCGGCGACGAACCACGCGGCGGAGGGGCCCGCGGAGGCGCGGCAAGGGAAGCGGGGCAGGGCGCCTCGGGAGGTCAGCCCGGCACGTCTGGAGCCGGCGGCGGTGGCGGTGCAGGACGCGAAGCGGGGGAGACCGGTCGCGGATCCGATGGCGCCGCGGACGGCGGCGGCACGGGCGGAGCGCCGCTCGCCGGGGCTCTCGGTGCGTGTTTGAGCGATCCCGCTCGCACGGACTGTGGCGGAAGCGGCGGCGGCGGCGCGGATGCAGGTGAAGGCGGCGCAGGCGGTGGCGCGTTTCTTCTCGCGACTCTCGGTCGCCTTGAGGTCGCCGGGACCCTTCGCGCGAGCGGCGGATCAGGGAGCAGCGGTGGCGGCGGCGGCGGCGGCGGCCAGCTCCTCGTGGCCGCGCAGAACCCGTCACTCGCCACCGGGAACTTCGTCGTCACTGGCGGCGACGGTGAAGGCCCTGGCGGGCGAGGCGGCGACGGCGAAGTTCGCTTTGACGGAAACGGAGATTCGACCGGTATCTCGATCGATCTCAGCGCGCTCGGCTCTCCGATCCGGCAGATGCCCACGGTGGCGATCGGCGGCGTTGCACCCGACGGGTCGACCGTTGAGATTCGTCGGGACGGCAGCGTCGTTGGCTCGGGCGCTGCGTCGCCGGAGTTCACCGCGGAAGTGACGCTCGTCGAAGGCCTCAACCGTCTCGCAGTTGTCGCACGAACCCCCGAAGGCGAACTGCGAAGCTGGGCGGGCAACAGCATCGAACTCATTCGCGTCGACGGATCTCCTCAGCCGCTCCCCCTCGGAGCGACCGTCGACGTCGTGTATTGTCCCTGACGTGGCCGAGAGCGACACCACTCCGCCGTGGGAGAGCGAGCTCCTCGTTGCCGATGCCATCGGGCGCCTGATCGAGTTTTGGGGCTTCAAACGCCACATGGGCCGCGTCTGGACCGTGCTCTACCTTCGCGGTGAGCCGATGAGCGCAAAGGAGCTTCAGGAGGTTCTGGCGCTCAGCGCGGGCTCGGTGTCGATGACCGTCAACGAGCTGATGCGCTGGAGTGTGATCAAGAAGGTCTACAAGGCGGGCGAGCGAAAGGACTACTTCGTCGCCGAGGGCAATTTTTGGAAGATGATCTCGCGGGTCTTCAACGAGCGAGAGCGCGTCGAGATTCTTGATGCCATTGACGCGATGGAAGAAGCGCTTCGATACGTCCGCGCGAAAGCCGACGCCGGAGACGCCGCCCAAAAAGAGCGCGCCCGAGGACAGCTTCGTCGCATCGAGCAACTCCTCGAGCTCGCACGTCTCGGCAAACGACTTCTCGATGCACTGGTGACGCGGGCGCGAGTTGATGCGACGCCGCTTCTCAGCATTCTCCTTGGCCAGAAGGACGCGTGAGGGCGAAGGGCGCAGTGCAGAACGGGTGGCTTGCGGAGATCATCGATCACCGGCTCGTTCGCGTCACCCTCGCAGCCCTCATCGTCATCTCTCTTCTTCCCTTCGAATCCCTCGAGCACGCGCTTCGTCCCGTGTTCCTGGGCGTCTTCGGGGTCGAGTGGACGCTGCGCCTGACCCTCTTTATTACGCGCCAAAAGAAGCTCGACCGCGCGGAGGCGGCGTTCTTCTTCTTCGATTTTGTCGCGCTCCTTAGCTTTCTGCCGCTTGAAGGGTGGCTGGGCGCCCGCACGGAGTGGCTTCGCGCGTTCCGCCTCGTGAGGCTGCTCGCGCTCTTGCGCTTTACGCGCGCGCTCGCGCGAGACGTGTACCGGGTGCTGACCCGGCGCGAGCAGCTTCAGCAGTTAGGTCTCGTCACGGTTGCCGTTGTTTCGCTCTCCTTTATCGGCGCAGTGATCCTTGGGCAGGTGGGCGTCGCCCACGACTACGACGGAGAACCCGGGACGAACGAGGACTTTTGGGATCAGATTTGGTGGAGCTTCCGTCAGGTCGAAAGCCCCGACAACCTGGTCAGCACGCTCAGCGCCCACCCGCTGGTCCTCGTGATCTCCCTGGTGCTGACGATCACCGGCATCTTCGTTTTCTCGTACCTCATCGGTGTCGGCGCCAACGTTGTCGAACAGGTGATTCGCGCAGAACGCCGCCGCCCGGTCGACTACCAGCAGCACACGTTGGTGGTGGGTCCTGTCCACGAAAACGAATCGCTCGTGCGCGAGTTCGTCCGCATCTACGAAAAGAACCGCGCGCTGCGGCGCATCGCGCCCCTCGAAATCTGGCGATGGCTCGTGCATCGCCACCCTCGGCCACGGAGACAGGCGCTCCCTCGGATTGCGCTCCTCTCCGCGCCGGAAAGTCCCCCGAGCTACCTCTACGCCGCGAAGATGCGCTGGGTTGTGTATCGCCAAGGGGAAGGCGCCGAACCGGAAGCCCTCGAACGGGTGAGTGTTCCGAGTGCCAAACGCGTGGTGCTTCTCGCCCCTCGGCGCACCTCAAACGCGGACGCGCTAACGATCGCGCGCCTCGCCGCAATTCGCGCGCAAAACCATCACGCCCACATCTTCGTCGAAGTTCGCGACAGCCGAAACGCGTCCATCGTGCACGCGGTGGGCGGCGGCGGCACGTTCGCGCTGGATTCGGCTCGCTTTCGAGGGCTCTTTCTTTGTCACCATTTGATCGTCCCTGGGATCGATCGACTCCTGCGGGAGCTTCTCTCCGCGGCCGGAAGCGAGCTCTACACGCACCTCTTCGTCGAAGGGTGGGAACACCAGCAGCTCGAGGGGAAAGACATCGACTTCGCGGCTCTCGCGCACCACGCCCTGCAACGAGGGGTCACCCTCGTCGGCGCCTTCCTCGGCGAACCCATCGAACGCGAACACGGCCTCGTTCCCGTCGACCGAGTCCGGCCGTGGGTGAATCCCTTTCTCCCGGACGGCGGAACAGAATCGCCGATTCAGGGCGTCTTTGGCATCGCGGATACCTACCTGCCGCTCCGCCAGGTGGTGCGGGATCTTCAAACCGGAAGCGTAACGCCGGCGACTGTCGTCGAGGACCCGGATGTCCTGCGCCGCGTCGATCTGAGCCGGGACCCGCCGCCCCGCGAGATCCTGATCGTCGGGTTTTCGAGCGCGCTTCCTCATCTCGTCGCTGCGCTCGCCCGCTTTGTGGACGACGTTTGCCTACGGGTCGTACTGGACGGTTCGCCGGAGGAAGCGGCGCAGCGATGCGAAGCGCTCGGCGTGAGCCTCGACGCTCCAGAGCGCGAACTGGACCGAGGAGGGCGCCTCATCGTGTTCCATCGCCCCGACGACCTTGCGCGAAGCGCGGCGTCTTGCCAGGGCGAACGGATCGATGCCGCTGTCTTTCTCGCTGATGACAACGCCGACGATGTCGACGCGGCGACCGCGCTTCGGGTTCTTCATTTCGCGGGAGCGCTTTCGACGCAGGTCCGCCTCTGCGTTGAAGTCGCCGCTCTTCACCGCGGTCGCCAGCTCGAAGATCAACTCGCGCGACTGGGCGCAGATCACGAGCTGGTTCTCGTGGGCACCCAGCAAATCCACAACTACTTTATGGTTCACAGCGCCTTCGTCCCGGGTCTTACCGGGATCTATGAAAACCTCCTCGGCGCCCGCGGCCGCGAAATCCTACGAGTGCCGATGACGCCCGGCGCGCCGCTGCGTGTCGAAGAGGCGTGGACCTCCTTTGCCGCCCGCGGCTGCATTCCCATTGCCTACGAGACGGCGGACAAGCTCTTGGTCAACCCACCGGCTCGGCGTGAGCTCACCGACCTTCGAGCGGTCTACGTCATCGCCGAAGCGGACGACCTAGCGGACCGACTCGCGCTCGGCGACGAAGACACCGTGGAATGAGTAGGGCGCCTCAGCCCTCCGGTGAATCGTGAAGCTGACTGCCAACGCCAATCAGGAAGACTCCTCGAGCCAGTCCTGATCCTCGAACTCCTCGTCCCACGCCTCGTCCTCCTCAACCTCAGGCTCTCGCGCGACCCGGGCTCGCGCTCCCCGGTATCCTTTCTCCCGAGGCGACCCCAGACTCGCTGCGACCTCGGTCCACATTCGGTGAAACATCATCCGGCGCTCCTTTACCTGCGCCTCCGCCGTCCGTTGCGCGGAAGCGATCATCAGAAAGAGCGGAATGATGAAAATCGTCGCGGGAATCAGAAGGGGCAGCCACAGGAGCGCGCGGCCGGTGCTCTTGTGGTGGACATCGATTTCGATGGTCGTTCCGCGCTCGGACGGAAGCGCACGGACGAGAACCTCGATCTGCCAGTACTTGTCGGCCTCGATCGTCGCACTCCACATGCCCCGCGCGACCTCCGTGAGCCTGTGCCCCAGACCGTTCTCCAGCGCCGCGTGAAGCGCTTCGCGCGAGCGCTCGAGGTCGAAGCGAAAGACGCGCTCTTCATGCACAGCTTTGGGCGCCGCGTGCGAAGCCTGACTCGACACCGGAGGGTTCTACCATGCGAGATCAAAAGTTTACATAATCTATCTTCTACGAAATATAGGAGATATAATTTCGGGGGAAATTAGAGAGAACGAGCCGCCAGATCAGTCCCAACCCAGCTAAAGGAACCGCACCGTACGACCGATGGAGCGAGCGTGACGCATGCCCTGAGCTCCTCTCTCTTGCCGCCTCGCCGAAATCCGAAACGCGCCCAACAGGCCCTTCGGCGTGCGCATGCCGCGCTCCAGCGCTCGGACAGCCTGGACGCCATCCGGCACCTGACCAAGGCGATCGAGCGCGACCGTGAATGCGGACCGGCGTACCTGGCGCTCGCGAAGTTGCTGCTCGCGCGGAACGAGGCGCGCCGTGCCGAGGGTCTGTTCGCCCGTGCAGTGGAGCTGATGCCGCGGGAAGCGTCCGGCCGGCTGAGTCTCGCGATGATCCTCCGAAGCCGCGGTCGCCACGATCGAGCATTGGGGGTGCTCCGCGATGCAGCTCGGCTCAATCCGCAGATGCCGGAGGTCTGGCGCGAGCTCGGTGAAGTCGAGTTGATGATGGGCAATCTGGAGGAAGCGCGAAGCTCCTTTCGGCGTCTTCGTTCGCTACGCCCGAAGGATCGCGCCGCAGCGGTAGGACTCGCCGCGGTCGCGGAGCGCGCCGGCAAGCCGAAGGTCGCGGTCAGCCTGCTAACGCCCGTCGTTGAAATGAGCCTCGAGGACGGATCGGTGACGACCGCGATGCTCACGACCTGGGGACGCGCGATGCTCCGAAGCGGAGGCGCGGAGCAAGCCCTGCGGGTCATCACCATGGCGCTGCCGGACGCCAGCGGCAGCAAAGAATCGGTCTTTCACCTCCTCGGCGACTGCGCTGACGTGACCGGCCACTACGACGAGGCGTTCGAGGCCCATCGCGCCGCCAATCGGGCGCGCAATGTGTTCTACGACCCCGAGGCGCATCGCCAGTACGTGGACTCACTGATCGATGCGTTTCCGCGGAGTCGCTTTCAGGACGACGGGCCCAGCGGACGGAAAGTTGTCCTCGTCGTCGGGATGCCGCGCTCTGGGACGACGCTCGTGGAAACGATTCTTGGACGTCACCCGGACGTCACCGCATTTGGCGAACTGCAGGCGCTCCCCGATCTTGCGCATCGCTGCGCAAACCAGTCGGGCTCCTTCCCCTCGGGCGTTGGCGCGCTTGCACCGGAGTTGCGAGACGCCCTGCGAAATGAGTACCTCGGCGCCCTTTCGAGCGATTCGGCCGTCGTCACCGACAAGCTTCCCGACAACTACCTTCTCGTCGGTTTCGCGGCGCTCCTCATGCCGAACGTTCGGGTCGTGTGGTGCCAGCGCAACGCCGTTGACACGTGCCTGTCCGGGTACTTTCAGGACTTTGGACCGCGGCTTCCCTACACGCGGCGTCTCGACTGGCTCGGGGCACGATATCGGGATCATGAGCGCCTGATGCGGCACTGGTGCGAGGTGCTCCCCGACGTGGTGCATGCCGTGCCCTACGAGAGCCTCACCGAGGCGCCCGAAACGGAGGTTCGCGCCCTTCTCGACCATTGCGGACTTTCCTGGGCGGATGAGTGTCTTTCCCCGGAGGCGAGTGAACGCGTCGTGGCGACCGCGTCGTATGCCCAGGTGCAACAGCCCATTCATCGGCGATCGGTGGGCCGCAGCGCTTCCTACGAAGCGCATCTCGCCCCGCTTCGAAGCGCTCTCGCGGCAAGGTGAGCTGGGCTTAGAGGCTGAACGCCATCAGCGTGCCGCCGTTCGACAACACAAAGCCGTAGCGTCCGGCAACCGCAACTGGCGCACTGAAGCCCGATCCCGCATCGAGGCGCGCCACCTCAAGGCCGCTTCGCAGCTGAAGCGCCATCAGCGAGCCCTTCGACTCACCGACCAGAACGACGCTTCCGGCGATCAGCGGAGGTCCAGGGGCGCCCTCTTCTGCTTCGCGGCGCCACACTTCCTGACGGTCTTCCGTTTGCAGCACGTACACGCCTTCGTCCGCGCTCGCGACAACCAGAAAACTACCCGCTCCGGCCAGTCCGGTCACGCCCGTTCGAGCCTCACGCCATTTGACCGAACCATTTCCGGGATCGAGTGCGTAGATTCCCGTCGTGAACGAGGCCACGTAGAGGGTGTCACCGAGAAGGACGGGCGTTGTGTCGACGTCGAAGAATCGAACCGCTTCACTCTCGTCGGGTTCGTAGTCGAGCGATGTCGGACGCTCCCAGACGAGACTCCCGTCCCCCGCGTCCACGGCGACCACCGCACCGTCGGTGAACCCACAATAAAGGCGTCCTTCGTGAAGGAGGAGCCCGGCGTGCCCGGCGATGGCGTACTCGGTATCGACCTCGCGGTCGTAGACCCAGAGGATCTCACCGTCCTCGCGCGAGAGAGCGACGATTTTGTCGTCCTCGGTGACGACGTAGACCGCGTCTTCCGCCAGCACCGGCGGCTGCCGCACCGGGCCCCCCGAAGACTCTTTCCACCGTGGTTCGCCCGTGCGACCGCGAAGCGCGTGGACCACTCCGTCCTCGCTGGCGAGAAAGACGTCGCCCCAGCGGGTGTCGACCACCGGTGCCGCTTCGATCCCCGAGCGCGCGTCATAGCGAAAAAGCGAACGACCGTTCGAGCTGAACGCGAAAAACCCGCCCTGCGCGGAGCCAATGAAGACTCGATCACGCACCGGATCTAGCCCCGCGCCTGCGTGCTCGACCGGAATAAAGGGCTGATTGAAGGTGGCCGTGAGGCGCTTGCTCCAGCGGATGCGCAAGGCACCTTCGCCCGCGACCGCGCGCGGCCTCGGGGTGTCGACCCATCCAAAGTTGTGGGGAGCCGCTGGCGCACCACAAGCCACGAACGCGGCCGCCAGAAGCGGCGCCGTCACCCGCTGCGCCAGCCGCATCATCAGCCGCCCTGCTGTTGCTGCTGAAGCTGCTGCTGGATGAGCCGACGCAGTTCCTCCTGATCCGGGGTCGCGTCGCGCTGCACCAGGCTCGAGTCGATGGCCATCATGCGAAGCTCCGCCTGGTCCCGAACGAAGGGGAGCTCCGGCGGCTCCTCGCTCTGAAACGCCGAAAGGATCGTCTGTAGCTTATCCTTCGCTTCGGTTTCCTGATCTTGCGCGAGGTGAATGCGCGCGAGGTGGTAGTCGGCGAGGAGCTCGAGCTCGTCCGTCTCGCGGAGTTCCTCGAAGCGCGCGACCGCTTCGTCCCACGACTCTTCCGCTTCGTAGGTGAACGCAATGCCTTCGAGGGCGCGCGGCCGAACGTTTTCGTCGCCGGTCGAAAGAGCCGTCTCGTACGCGGTCCGCGCCTCTGCGGGCTGACCCTTCTGGGAGAGCGCGCGCCCGCGAAGAAGCTGCGCGTACGGAACGAGATCGGACGAGCCGTGCTCGTCGATCAGCGCATCGAGCTTTTCGAGCGCGGCGTCCGCACGAGCCTCAAGCGTTTCGTAGGACTCCGCGTCATCCTCTTCTTCGTCGGTCGCGGGTTCCTCGTCCGCACTCTCGATCACCGCGTTGAGGGTCTGCGTCGCGTCCCAGAGCATGGAGGACGCGGCAACGTTTTGCTTCGACGAATACGCGTTGTAGGCAAACGCGCCCACGAGAAGGAGCGCCACGGCGGCGACGCCCATCATCATCTTGGAGCGGTTCTCCTCGAACCATCCGGCGGCCATCTCGGCACGCTCGGTCGCTTTGTCTTCGACGATCTCCGCCTGCTTGCCGCGCTGCGCAGCCTTCTTCGCCGCCTTGGCTGCTTTGGCCGCCGCGAGGCGCTGCCCGGCCGTCGTCTTCGGACCGCGCTTCTTGCGACCGGTCTTCTTCCGGGACGGAGTCTTCTTCCGAACCTTGGCCTTCACCGGCTCTGGTTCGTCGTCCTCCTCGTCGTCCGACTCGTCGTCGTCTTCGTCTTCGTCGTCCGACGCGTCTTCATCCGACTCGTCGTCGTCGTCGGAATCGTCCTCGGAATCCTCGTCTTCGGCTTCTTCGTCGTCCCCGTCGAAATCGTCGGCGTCGGAGGTTTCGTCCTCGGTCGCCTCTTCGGCTTCCGTCTCTTCCTCGTTCTGCTTGTCCTCGTCCGCCACAGGGCCTCCAGTGCGACGAAACGCCGCTGAGCGGCGGGTTTGTCACGGGTTTTGCGGCAAGTCAACGCGGGTCAACCTCACCTGATTCCCTGATTTCGGGGTCGCTTGCCCTCCCCCCTTTTCGTGCTCTAGGTCTGAAGGCCAGTGACCTCCTCCGCCGACGCGAACGACGCCGATTTCAGCCTCTACGCAGGCCGTTTTGCACGATCGTGCATTGGCGCGCTGGTCGGCATCGCCCTCTTCGCGCCCCAAACCGCCCGCGCCTACGAGGATCAGGTCGTCCTTACCCTCGACGTTGGTTTTGCCGCGGCGCTCGCGAACGACGAGCTCCCTCAAAACGGTGTCGCCGCTGGCGTGGGGGTCAACGTCGGCCTCAACGACGCCTGGGCACTCCACGCTCGCTTTGGGTACGCCTACCACCCCAACAGCGATCCCCTCCACGTTTCGATCGTCGGCGTCGAGGTCGTCTACCTCGTCGACATTCTTGAGTTCGTGCCCTACTTCGGCCTCGGCATCGACGGCATCGGAACGGTGCGCGACGGATTTGACGCGGACCTCGGCTTTCACGCCGTCGTCGGCATCGATTGGCTCGCCGCGCGAAAGTGGCTCGTCGGCCTCGAGATACGTCCGTACGTCTTGCCCTTCTCGATCGCGGACAACGGCGTCGACCCGGTCTACCTCACCGTCGACCTACGCTTCGGCGTCGTGTTCGATCGGTTCTAGCGAGCGAAGAGGCCGCATTCTTCGAAGTCGATGCCCGTTCGCTCTGAAGAGTCATTTCCCGAGTTTGCATCGAACGGCTCTTCGACCCGCCCAACGAGCTTCCCCCGGCCTCCTCCGAGCCCTTGCCAGTCGTCCCGTACCCCCGTGAAGGTTCCTCCTGCGGCGATCGCGGGAATGTCGACTCCGTCAACGAACCCACCGCCCCCTCCGCTTTCCGTGAGGTCCTGAATAAACTCCAACCGAACAGGGGAGGAGGCGACGACGCCTAGGTTGCTCACGTCCACCGTGACCCGCGATGAGCAGTTCATGCTCCCCGGGGCCACGATCCTCTCAAGCGCCAAGTCGGGAGCGCCCGTCGCAAAGACCGATAGCTCGTTAGTATTGTCTGACTCTGAGCTCTCCTCAACAACGCCCTCGGGATCCACTACACAGCGAAGCTGGTTTGTTCCACGTTCGACAAAGCTTGGGGCTCTCCCCACAATCTGGATTGATTGAGTCTCGTCAGCTAAGAGTCGGACCACCCGCGTGCTGCCGATTTCCACCCACATGGATTCTGCCGCACTGAACATCTGCAACTCAATGTCGAATGGCGTGGCTGTCTCCGCGCCGAGACTTCCGACGGTGGCCATGATCTCGATTCGGTCGTCGACCCCGACAACGTCTTCGGGATCCGCGCAGGCCACCGACAGGTTGGGGAGCGCGCTCTCATTTACGTCAATCGACGAGTCGGCGGTATCCCCCGCGTCGCTAACATCCGCGTCCCCCACTTCGCCGTCTGCACGCGCGTCTACCCCGCCGTCGGTCACGCACCCGTCAGTGGTTGCAGGGGCCCCGTTCGGACAGATGCATTCGCTCCCACTCTCGCTCAATGTAGCGGGCTCAACACAAACACAGAGCCCGTCTATCGGCTCGGGTTGAAAACCAGGAAAGCCGGAACAGTCGGCAGGGTCCTGACACCCGACTATGACCAAATAGAAAACGCCGGCCGAACCAAGGAACAGTCTCATGATGTTTCCTCGGCTGGCCAGCGTACTAAATGCGAGCGAGAAGGTCTATCGGCCTGAGCGACCTCGGCAAGAAGGTGAATCGGAGCAGCTGAAATCGCTGCAGTCGACAAAACCGTTCTCATCGTTGTCGACTCCGTCGCTGCACTCGGCAACGGTGCTCTCACCTGCGCATACGGTAACGAAGGGACTGCTGTTGCAATCACGGTCGTCACAGTCGACGAACTCATCCCCGTCGTTGCTGATCTCGTCGGAGCAAAGCTCATCGGTGTTTTCGAGGTCCGGGCACACCGTAATCAGGGGATCACGCGTGCATCCAAAGTCCATGCAATCAACAAAGTCGTTGCCGTCATCGCTCACGTCGTTGTCGCACTCCATGTTTGCCATCTCGGTGATCTCGGCGTCGGTGAGATCCACGGGGGTGGTGCCATCGCAAACGACAATCCCCTCAGCGGCACAGTCTTCATCGTCGCAGTCCGTCGCACCGTCGCCATCGTTGTCCTCGCCGTCGCTGCATCGACCATTTCCGACCTCGCGCGGCAGGTCGTGGCAGACGGTGGTTTCTAGGGTGTTAACGCAGTCGAAGTCCTGACAGTCGGTAAACTCATCGTCTTCGCTCGCGTCGTCATTCACGCCGTTCGAGCAGCGCTCCTCGACCATCGCTGGCCACATCGCTTCCGGAACATCGACGGCCGTCGTCCCATCGCAAACCACGATGTGTTCGCGCTGACAGTCCTCGTCCATGCAGTCCATCATTCCGTCGCCGTCGTTGTCCTCGCCATCGCTGCAGTTCGCGTTGGAAGACTCAAAAATGCAAACCGCGAGGCCGACGAGCTCGCCACCGGACTCCATCCGACACGAAAAGTCCATGCAGTCGGTGAAGCCATTCATGTCGTTGTCGTCACCATCGCTGCATGCCTGGTTGGTGTTCTCCTGCGGGCAGAACGCCGAGCAGGCGAAGTCGTCGCAGTCTGCAAAGCCATTCCCGTCGTTGTCGCACTCGTCCGTGCACGCGGCTTCGGTGTCTTCCGGACCGACTGTGTCACAGGCCATTACGCTGCAAGCCGACGTTCCTTCGCAGGCGAAGTCGTCGCAGTCGACGAAGAGGTTGCCGTCGTTGTCGCAGCCGTCGCTGCAGGCCGCTTCGCTGTTCTCGTCGCCCATGACGCACTCGCCAGCGTCTCCGCCGTCGGTTCCGCCGCCGCCGGAGTCGGTGCCCGCACCGGTGTCCCGATCACCACCGCCGTCCGAGCCGCCACCACCATCGTCATCGCCGCAGCCGAAGGCGAGCAGCAGAGCAAGCACACAAGTCAGTCGCTTCATCAAGTCCTCCAAGTCGGCCGCCAGAAGACTGCCGAAGCGCTCTTGGTAGCGAGCAGCGCCCGATCTCGCAAGCGCCGTTGCAACTCCGTCACGGTGCGAAAATACCGCGTCACGGTATCGCGGTTGGGCTCACCATCACCATCGGCCGCAGGCGCGCGAGCGTCCTCGGCCCAATTCCGCGGACTCGAAGGAGGTCATCCACGGAATCGAAAGGACGCGCTTCGACGATCCGACCCGCGATCGCCGGCCCGACGCGAGGCAGCAGCTCGAGATCCGTCGCCGTCGCCTCGTTGAGATCGAGAGGGCGTCCGTCCCGAAGCGCGGCCGCAGCGGCACTCAGGCGCGGCTCCGCGGTTTTTGCGAACGCTTGCGGGGTTGCCGGAGGCGAGTGCGCGCGAACCGCGCGGAGGCTCAGCGCGGCCACGACGAGAGCGAGCGCGAGCAAAGGAGCGGAATCTCGCTGCATGCGAGAAGGTCGGTCTCGATCGACGGTGCGTTGCTAGACGGGCACCGCACAGTGAGGCGCTACACGCCCCGGTAGACGGGCTTTCGCTTTTCGCGAAACGCCGCGAGGGCCTCCAGACGATCCTCGGACGCGAGGGTTTGTTCGTAGCATCGGCGCTCGTGCAAAAGACCCGCGTCGAGGGGGAGCTCCGCCCCATCGATGGCCGCGAGCGCAGCCTCGACCGCGATCGGCGCGCTCGCTGCGAGCTGACGCGCCCACTCCATTGCCGCCGGAAGCGCTTTGTCTTCCCCGACCCGGTTCACCACCCCGAGGGCGAGCGCTTCCTCGGCCTCGAGTCGCCGCGCGAGGAGAATCAGCTCCTTCGCCTTCGCCGGTCCGACGATGCGGGTGATGCGCTGGGTTCCGCCGGCGCCCGGAATGATCGCGAGCGAAACCTCGGTCAGGCCAACCTTCGCGCTCGGCGCCATGACGCGTAGGTCACAGGCCAGCGCGACTTCGAGTCCGCCGCCGTAGGCGACTCCGTTGATCGCGGCGATGGTCGGCTTGCGAAGGCGATCGATCGCGTCGAACGCCGCGCGGTAAAGACCGAGGAAGTCACGGACGTCCTCCATGGACATGTCCTTGCGTTCCTTGAGGTCGGCCCCCGCGCAAAATGCCCGGTCACCCGCACCGGTGAGGACGACCGCGCGAATCTCGGCGTCGCGATCCGCGTCGCGTGCAAGCTCCCCGAGCTTTCGAACCGTTGCGCGCGAGAGCGCGTTCATGCGGTCGGGCCGGTTGAGCGTCCAGCACGCCACGCCCTCCTCAACGGAAACTTCAACGCCGTGATCGGTCATGGCGGCGGTTGTGCCGTAGCATCCGCATCTTCGTCAACGGGGCCGTTCGCTGACGTCGCGCGAAGCCGACGATAGGCCACGAGCCGCGCCTGGTAACGCGCAGGATCACGGGCGACCTCCACCGCGCGGACAAACGCGGCCTCCGCTTCGTCCGGGCGACCCAGCTCGTGAAGCAATATGCCACGGCCCGCATGCGCCGCCGCAAAACGCGGCCTCACCCGAAGCACGCGATCGTACGCGGCGAGCGCCTCTTCGTGGCGACCCGCGTTCACCAGAAGCGCCGCGAGACCAAGACGCAGCCCAACGTGATCGGGGTGGTGCGAAAGGCCGCTTCGAAAGTCGTCCTCGGCGGCCTCCACCTCCCCGGTGTGGTAGCGCGCCATCGCCACGGCCTTCCAGGTTTCCGCGTGGCTCGGATCGAGGGCGACGCTGCGCGCGAGAGGCTCGATCGCGTCCTCCGCCTGTCCCCAGCGCAGCAGGCGCGTTCCGAGCACGCGATGCGGATACGCACTCTCCGGGGCGAGCTCCCGCGCCCGGACATAGGACTGGAGCGCGAGGTCGTAGCGACGCTCAAGCTCGTGGGTGAACCCAATCTCCACCAGGGGGCGCGGATCCTCCGGACGAAGCGCCTCGAGCCGCGCGAAGGCAACGCGCGCGGACGCCGGATCCTCCGCCATCAGATGCGCCCGTGCCAGCTCGAGCCAGCGTGCACCCTTTTCCGGCGAAGCGTCCGCGGCGCGCTGAAAGTGGCTGATCGCGTCGTCGAAACGACCCACCGACATCGCGCGGCGCCCGAGACGCACGTCCCGCGGCGCGCAGGCCACCACCAAGACAAGCGCGAGCAACGCTTGACGCATCGGCCGGCGCCCGGAACCATCCGACCCATGAATCGAACGACGTTGACCAAGATTCTTCAGTCCGCCGACGGCGTCGCGGGATCGGATTCGGTGTTCGAGGCCTCGGAAGGACATCAGCTGAGCTTCTACGTCGGGGGCTTCGGTCGCGGCATGGTGATCAACGACGTTCAGAAGGTTCACCTTCAAGAGGACTATATCCGCCTCGACCGCAAAGCGTCCGAGGGCGCAGCCTACCTCAGCTACGAACTCATTCAGGGGCTGACGGTTCGGCCCAACGAAAAAACTCCCGCCGGATTCTAGCGAGCGCGCGATTTCGCGATGTCGAATCGTCTGAACCGCGCACGCGGAATCTGAATGCGCCCTGCCCTCGACAGCGGCGTGCGCGTTCTCGTCTGCGACGACGAAGCAAGCCTTCGCGAAATGCTTCGAATCTTGCTCTCCCGCCAGGGTCATCAAGTCGAGGTCGCCAAAGGCACGCAGGACGCGATCGCTGCGCTGCAGCGCGCCGATCCCTTCGACGCGGTGATTACCGATCTGCTCATGCCTGGCGGTTCCGGCCTCGACGTTCTCGCCGCGGCACGAAAACGAAGCGAGAGCACCCAGGTGATCGTGATCACTGCGTTCACGAGCACCCAGCGCGCCGTCGAAGCGATGCGCCAGGGCGCCTACGACTTTCTCGAAAAGCCGTTTCAGAACGACGTGCTCCTCGCCACCCTCGACAAAGCGCTCGAAAAGCGCGCCATCGTCGATGAAAACGCGATGCTTCGCGCCCAGGCGGAGGGCCTTGGAATCATCGGCGTCTCCAACGGCATCCGCAGTCTTCGCGGGCTGATCGTGCGCGCGGCTAAGACCCGGACGAGCGTTCTGGTGACGGGCGAAAGCGGAACCGGCAAGGAGCTCGTCGCCCGTGCACTCCACGAACACAGCGTCCGCGCGCAGGGGCCCTTTCGCGTCGTGAACTGCGGAGCGCTTCCTGAAAACCTGATGGAGAGCGAGCTCTTCGGTCACGAAAAAGGCGCCTTCACCGGTGCTGACCAGCGCAAGGAAGGACTCATTCGTGCCGCGGGCGGCGGCACCCTCTTCCTCGACGAGGTGGGAGAGCTCCCGCTGGCGCTCCAGGTGAAGCTCCTCCGGGTCCTTCAGGAGCGCTCGGTCCGGCCGGTCGGGAGTGAGCGTGAAGAGGAAGTCGACATTCGCCTCGTTGCGGCCACGAACCGTGACCTCGAGGCCGAGGTGGAACAGGGCACCTTTCGGGAAGACCTCTTCTATCGCCTCAACGTCATCCGCCTACGGATCCCTCCGCTCCGCGACCGACCGGAGGACATTCGTCCGCTCGCCCAGCATCTTCTCGAAAAGCACAACGCCGCCCAGGAGCGAACGCTCTCGCTGAGCGATGCGGCGCTCGCCTGGCTCGCGCTCCAGCCCTTTCCGGGGAACGTCCGCGAACTGGAGAACCTCATCGAACGCGCGGTCGCGCTCGCACCCAATCAAACGATCAGCGTCGAGGATTTCGGCGTGGACTCGGGGGACCTCGTGCCGCGGGTGCCCGCCGTGCTGCCGGCTGATTTCGACGTCGACGCCCACCTCGGCGCGATCGAGCGAACGATCCTCCTCAAGGCGCTCGATCAGAGCGAGGGGGTCCGAAAGCGCGCCGCGGAGCTCTTGGGGATGACGTTTCGCCAGTTTCGCTACCGGCTCGCCAAGTACGACCTCGACAACGAGTAGGAGCCGCTGTTAGTGTAAAAAAGCACTCTAGCGCGTGCGGTGCGAACCTTGCTTTCAACTTCGGCTCGGTTCTCAGGTTTCTCCAGCCGGTTAGTCACCACGGGGTCTGGTCATGTCACGCTCGAAACGCTCTCAGGACGGCTACACGCTCATCGAGTTGATGATCGTTGTCGGAATCGTTGGAATTCTCGCGGCCATCGCGATTCCCAGCTTCACGCAGTACGTCCAGCGGGCAAAGACCTCTGAAGCCATCACCTTCCTCGGGGAAATCCGTCAGCGCCAGGAGTCCTACCGCGCCGAGTTTGGCCAATACGCCGACGCGAGCGGAGGCAATCTGACCACTTTTAATCCCACCATCGCGCCCCTGGACCAGAAGGTGGGTTGGCAGACCCAGGCCGGGTGGGAGCAGCTCGGTGCTGCCCCGGATGGGGGAGGCGTGCGCTTTCAGTATGCGGCGGTTGCCGGTCTTCCTGGGGCTGCGGTTCCGGGGGGTGGACCTGCCTGCGGAGCCCCGGCAGCCGGCGTAATCAACACGGAATTTTGGCATGTTGCCGAAGCCGTCGGCGACCTCGACGCGGACGGGACCCAGGTCTGCTTTGAGGTGACCTCGCACCGGCGCGCCGTTTGGGTGAGCTCGGCCGGCGGCTGGGAGTGACGTTTTTCGTCACCCCCATTGCGCGATCGGTGACGAAAAGTGTCAGTCGGCAAGCAAAGCGCCGAGAAAGAGCATTGGATCACCTCTTGCTAAGAGCTCAGGCAGCGCGGGGCCTCCCCCCCGGCGAAAGGATTTTGGCTGGCATGAAGTTCCTCACCCAGAAGAAGAAAGACGGGTTCACGCTCATTGAGCTCATGATCGTCGTCGCGATTATCGGCATCCTCGCCGCCATCGCGATTCCGGCGTTCATCAACTACGTGAAGCGCTCCAAGACCTCCGAGGCTCCGGCGAACCTCAAGGCGATGTTCACGGGCGCAGCGTCGCTCTACACCCGCGGTCAGTCCGCTCAGGCGCTCATCGGTCGCGGTGCGGCGACGGCGAACTCGACGCGCTGCCACACCAACGGAACCATCAGCACCATGGCCCTCGGCGGCGTTCCGACCGACCAGAAGCACACGCTGACCTGGCCGGCCAACTCCTCGGTCGATGCGACCGCGGACGGCTTCGTCGCGCTCAACTGGCAGGTTTCGGACCCCGTGTATTACCAGTACGACGTCGTCTCCATGGGCAACGGCGCCGGCATGGTCTCCCTCGGCGTCAACTGCGGTGATATGGCCGCGGTCGGTGCGCAGGTCTACGCCTTCCAGGGCATCGGCGACCTCGACAACGATGGTCAGATGAGCCTCTTCGAGCTCGCGGCTGGTGTTGACGAAGGTAATACCCTCTATCGAAACGCCGAAATCTTCGTTCAGAACGAGCTCGAGTAGAGCCACACGCGAGTTTTCGCTAAGAGAGGGATGGGCACCACGCCCATCCCTCGTTTCGTTTAACCGTCGCTCGATTGAGTCCGTTTCACCGTGCGCTTCCTCGTCCTGCCCACACTCCTGGCTCTCGTGCTCTTGGCGGACACCCTCCGCGGGTCCGCGATGGACGCCTATCTCGAAGAGCGGAGCTACGAGGATGTCTACGTCCTCCCGAGTGCGGAGTGGCTGAGCGTATTCTCGGCGGGGCATCACGAAGCGGTCGCGGATCTCGTCTGGGCCAAAGCCCTCGTCTACGTCGGCGACGAGTTTCGACACGAGGGCGGACTACGAAACGTGTTTCGCTACGCCGACGCCATTCTCACCCTCGACCCCGATCATAGGCGGGCGTACCGCTGGGTGGGCACGATGGGACTCTATCGCCCGACGGGAACGACGCTGGAGGACGGTGAGCGAACGGTCGGGTTCCTTCGGCAAGGCGTTGAGCGTTTTCCGAACGACGGGGAGCTTGTGTGGGACCTCGCCGCGACGCTCACCTATGAGCTTCCCTCCTTCACCGACGACCTCGCAGAGAAGGAGCGCTACCGAGCCGAAGGGTCGGAGTTCATGATGCGAGCGGCGGAGCTCGGCGCCGGACCCCACTGGCTTGTGCTGACCAACGCCACCTCGCTTGTGGAGCTGGGGCGAACAGAGCAAGCGATTCGCCATCTCGAGGAGATGTACCCCCTCGTGGACGACGAGGAGACCCGTCGCGACATCCTCTTTCGAATCGAGCTCCTTCAGGGTCAGGCGGACGCGGAAGCACTTCGACGAATCCACGCCGATCTCGAGGCCGCGCGCGAGGAGAGCTACCCCTACATCCCGATGGACCTTTTTCTCTTCGTCGGGGAACGATCCGACCCCGACGAGGCGCTCGAGCGGTGGTTTCTCCCGGGCGAGTCACAATAGACCGTCGCAGTGGCGTTGCTGAGCGCAGCGCTTTCTCGCAGACTCCCGCCGTGCGCAGGTCCGGTCGCCGAGTGGAAGGACTAACGCTGGTCGAAGCCGCGGTGCTGATCAGCCTGACGGGCATCGCCCTGGCCGTCTTCGTCCCGACCTTCTTTCGGCAGCTCCGCACCAGTAAGATCGACGAGGCGAGCGAGCATCTCGAGCAGCTCGCGGGCGCGCTGGACGCGTACTACGTCGAGCGACGCCCGGAAGGCCGCGGCTGTCTTCCGGCGGGTGCGGGGCCCACCCTCGACCAGCCTGGACCGGATCCCCAGCCGGTCGACTACGACGAGGTCGAAGGCGCGGCGACCTGGAGCGCCCTCTCCTTTCGGCCGGAACGACCGCTCCGCTACAGCTACGAAGTCATCGTGCGTCGAGCGGGATGCGACGTCCGCGTCCCGCCGGGCGAAGCGCTGTACACCGTTCGCGCAACGGGAGACCTCGACGGCGACGGCCGTCGGTCGACCTTCGAACGGTCGGCGACGCTGAACGAAGAGGGAGACGTAATCCCCCTTGGCGTTCTCTACGTCACGGACCGCGTCGAGTAATCCGAGATCAGGTTAAGCGACGAACGATCTAGGGAGGGGGCGAGGCTCCGCGATCGATGGTCAGGACAGCTTGGCCTGCGTCCTCGACGCTGAACCCGTCGATGACGATGATCAGCGTGGTGCCGGCCTCGACTTCTAGACTGAGCCGAGACTGTAGTCCGTCGCCGCCGTCGTCGTCGCAGACGAGGGTTGAGCCGCCGCAGCGATCCTGAACATAGAGCACCGTGTCGAAGTCGCTTCCGTCGGTCGTGAAGAAGTAGGTTCCCGAGGCCGGTGCGGTCCACGCAATGCTCACGTCCGCGCCGCCGCTCCCGCCACAGCCGCCGTCGGTGTCGTTGCCTGCCCCGGTGGTGTTGACGCGGATACTGTCGCCGCTGCCGAGGGTCTGATCCGGGCAGCGTCCGCCTCCGCCGCCCACAACGCGACGGGCCACACACGCTTCGATCTCCGCTTCAAAGGTCTCCTGAAAGACCTCCGGCGTGTCGGGGCAGAGGTCCTCCGCGTCGTCAAAGGTTTCGTCGCAGCTGTCGAGCGCGCCCTCCGCGCAACTCGCACGCCGGATGCAGGCGAGGTAGTCCTCGGCTGCGGTGACCAGACATTCGAGTTCTGGGCCGAGCTCGTTCCGCTGCCGGGAGAATGCTTGCGCCGCGCAACTTCGTTCGGTGCGAGACGCGGAACTCGAAAAGTCCGCCCGAACGGCGGTCGCACACTCGGCCTCCGACGAAAAGCCTCCCTCGTCAAAGAAGCAGGCACATTCCTCAAGGGCGATGTCTTCGGAGATTTCGTCGGCCTGTTGGATCAGGCCGCCGCCGCCGCCGCAGCCGAGCGCGACAAGGACTCCAAGGGTCATTCCAAAACGCATTCGTACTCCTCTCGCCCCAGCGTTTAGCACGCGACATGCCACGCCGAAGATCGGAGTTTTACCCACACGCGAGAGCGACCTGTGAACCGCGTACCTCGAAAACGTGGCGCGAGTTCACAGCAGCGTCGATGCGCTAGTTGATGGGAAGCGGAACGATCCGAGTTGTGGTTTCGCCGGCCTGGATGTTGACGGAGACGGTGTGACGAACGTCGAACTCCGGGTTCACAAGCGTCACGCGATGACGCCCGCTCGAGAGCTGAATGTTCATCTGAGGCGTGTTGCCGATGAGCCGTCCATCCACGTAGACCTGCGACCAGGGACGCGTGTTGATGCGAAGCGTTCCCGTACCGCCGCCGCCGCCCATCATCACGGCCGCCGCCATCGTCTCTTCCATCACCGGAGGCGGGTCACGCCGCACGGGAGGATTTCGAACCATCCGCGGCGTGCGAACCGCGACACGTTCCCGCTCGAGCTCGGCCTCGACCGTCAAGGTCTCCGCGCCCGCAGGAACATCCAGAGGCTGGGCCCAGGTCGCATAGCCCGCGCGCTCCACCCGAACGGTCCACTGATCTCCGCTTAGGTCGATCTCGCTCCGAGTCGGCGTACGGCCGACGCGTCGCTCTTCGCTCCCGCGGACGAGGGTGACCTGCGCCCCCGAGGGGTCTGACGCGAAACGCACGGTCACGCGCGCCGGGCCGAGTTCGGCTTGCGGAACCGCGACCAGCTGGCCGGCGGGAACGTTGATCGTGTCTTCCCACGGCGCGCGTCCTTCGAGCTCGAGACGGATCGTGTGGGTCCCCGCGGGAATGTCGTTGAGAGTAACCGGGGTCCGCTCCGGGCGCTCGGCGCCGTCGACAAAGACGGTCGCTCCAGGCGGCGAAGACGCGAGGGTAAAGCCTCCCGTGGAAGACGACGGCGCCGCGCCATCCTCGGCGACAAGACGAACGTCAGGAAGGCGCAGGTCTTGGCCCGGGGCAAGTTCGACCTGGGTCGACCACGTGCGATAGCCGCGCTTGCGAACTTCGATAAGGTGCGGCCCGGGAGCCACGTTCGCGATGACGAAGGGACTCGCCGTCGCCGGAACGGGCGTCTCGTCGAAGAGAACCACCGGGTCCGCGGGCTCGGTTGCGAGCTGAATCGTGCCCGGCGCGGGCGGCTTGAGGACGTACCAGGCGACGCCGGCAAGCACGAGAAGGAGCACCACCGCGGAGCCGACCACCAGGGGCATGTTGCTCTTGCGGTCGGAGGGCTGACGCGTCACCGCGGTCGGCTCACGAAGCTTTTTCGGAGGCGGCTTCGACTGCACCGGCGCGACAGGATCGATGGGCGAAAAAGGCGACGGCGCGCCAGGCGGTGAGCTCGGCGGCGGAGAGGAAGGACTGTCGAAGGGGGACGGGTTTCCAGACGGACTCGGTGCGGCGGTCGCGACCGGGCTCAAGGGCTGGTGGTCCACCAGTCCGCTTCCCTGGCCGATGGCGCCGAGGGCCCCCGGCGAGCTCGGAAGCGAAGGCTTGTCGTAGATCGCGGTTGCCAGCTCATCGTCGTCCCAGTCCATGTCGAGCTCCGGCGCCGCAGGGGCCGAAGGACGAGGAGGAGGCGGCGGAGGCGGCACGGACGCACCCACGCCGGAAGCGCCCACGCCGGAAGCGCCCATTCCGAGGAGCGTCGCTTTGGGACGCGGCGGCGGAGGCGGCGGAGGAGCCTTGGACACGCTGGCAGCCAACGACAATGGTTTCGGCAGGCGGGGTTCCTTCCGCGGCGGAAGATCGTCAAAGGCGTCCAAACCGGAGGGCCCTCCTGGGGCTTTGATCTGTCGATACTGTTCGTCTCGGGCTTCTTCCCGAGTGATCTCTTCCGAGAACGATTTGCGCATGTACGCGCCGAGATCCTTGCGGGCGAAGAAGTTGCCGCTCGTGTACATGAAGGACTGCAGGTCGTCGTGCAGGTCCATCGCGGTCTGGTAGCGGTCGTCGACGTCCTTCGCGAGCGCCTTGAGGACGATCTGCTCGAGCTCCTCCGGGATCTTCCGGTTGTAGGTGCTCGGCGGCATGATCTCGACGTTGCGCACCTTTTCAAGCGTGGAAAAGTCGCTCTCCCCGACGAAGAGGCGCTCGCCTGTCAGCAGCTCGTAAAGGACGATGCCCACTGAAAAGACGTCGCTCCGGCGATCGAGGGGAAGACCGCGCACCTGCTCTGGCGACATGTAGCCGAACTTCCCCTTGAGGATGCCCGCCTGCGTTTTGCCGGCTTTGTTGGCGGCCTTCGCGATGCCGAAATCGATGAGTTTGATTTCGCCGTCGTAGGAAATCAGGACGTTCTGCGGGGACACGTCACGATGGACGAGGTTGAGGTCACGCGCCGCGGAGTCCTTCTTGTTGTGCGCGTAGTCGAGGCCCTCGCAGACCTTCATGATGCAATAACAGGCCATCGGGACCGGCACGGTCTCGCCGCGCTTTCGAACCCGATCGAAGATCGCGCGGAGGTCCTTTCCGCGGACAAACTCCATCGCGATGAAGTAGCTGTCGGCGACCTTTCCGAGATCGAAGATCTGGGCGACATTCGCGTGCGTGAGCTGCACGGCGATCTTCGCCTCGTCGATGAACATCGTGATGAACTCTTGGTCCTCCGCGATGCTGGGCAAAATGCGCTTCACGGCGACAAGGCGCTCGAAGCCTTCAACCCCGAACGCCTTCGCTTTGAAGACTTCGGCCATTCCCCCGACATTCACTCGCTCGAGGAGCAGGTATTTTCCGAACGGTATGGGCTTTTTCACCGCGGCCCCCGTCGCTGAATCGGCGCAATGTACACAGGCTGCACACAAGGGGCGAGCCCCGAGGCGTGAAAGACGGATGTTCTCGTGAGTTTGGTCACTTTGTGGCCTAAGGATCCGACGCGGATGTGCCTAGGACCGCCGCGCGAGGCTCCGCCTTGGGAGCGCCCCATGATGCTACAGCCTGTGGCGATTGACGAATTCACGGGGCCCCCGCATCTGGGCCGGTGAAGCGACGGGGACCTTCCCCGCGAAAGTAGCGAACGCGGCTGTCCTGCATCGGACCCCAGTACATGTACGGGCGTGGCTCGACGTTCGGGAAGAGCACCTCTGTCGACGGGCGGCTGTTTGCGAGCAGCCCGAGGGCCGCGAGCGCGTCGACCTCCCGCTCGTATCCATCGGGGCCGGCCATGATCTCTTCCGTCACGAAGGCGAGACGGACGTTCTCGGGGAGTTCGATGGCCTCGTCGACCCCGGCGGTCTGCAGACGCTCGACGAGCGAGGTCGGATCGCCGGCGGCTTCCGCGTAGACCCAAAACCCGTCCTGGTCGACACCGATCGCCGCCTGGGATGTTGCGGTTACGGGCGTTCCTGAAAGCACCTGTGTCGCGCCTTCGGGAACCTCGCTCACGATGCGATAGCGCTGACCGATGAGCTGCGGCTCCATGACTAGATGACGGGGCCCCTCCGTGGATGTCGCGTTGGTGAGGTAAGCGAGAACCTCCGTCTCTTCCTCCCCCGCGAGCGGCTGGGGAAGTGCACGACTTGCGTCGATGCGCACCAGCCACGTGCGCGCGTCCTCCGCGCCGCCAAGCCACGTGCGCGCAAACGCGTGCGTCCAACCGGCGTGCGGAAGACCGCTCGTGACGAAGACGCCCTCGCCTTCCTCCCCCTCACGAAGATGCGGCCCGGGGAGCACGGGCTTGAGGGTGAGGTAGAAGAAGTCGCGGGGGTCGCGCCGAATGTACCGAGGAAAGGTCATCGGGGTCATCGAGCGAACGAGCTTGCGTCCGCGGACGCGCCATTCGCGCGCGTAGGGAACGTTGATCTCAAACTCCATGTCGCCGTCGAGACGTCGACCAAGCTCCTCGATCGGGTCCGCGCGCGGAAAGGCGCGATAGAGCTCGAACGCCGTGTGACGCTGGTTCATGTCGAGGTGCAGCCCGCGCATGCAGCGACCCGCGAGCATTGCTTTGCCGAGCTCTTCGGCGCCCATCGACTTGCCCCAGAAGTAAATCAGGAAGCCCTCTTCGGTGAGGCAGAGACCCGAGCGATCGATGAAGACCTGCTCCTGGTCGCCCTGGGGTGCCGCGCCCCAATACCAGCGGCGCCACGGGTTCCATCGATCGCCCTCGACCACGCTCGTGAGGTTCTGGCGGTACTCGACCATGTCGTCGGGGATCTGACGAACGGCCCAGCGCTCCGCGTAGTGGCGCACGCCCTCGGGCGGGCCCCGCCAGCTTCCCATCGAGACCCGGCCGTCCCGATGCACGGCGACCGTCGCGGCCCAAGGCTTGGGCGGAAGGTAGACCCGCCCTTCGCTCATCATTCCGAACTCGCCGTGAAGCGACTGAAACCCGCCGTTGAAGCCTGCGATGACCCGGCGGAGCGTTTCGGGATTTCGAGGCACCATGCCGCGGGCTGTTTCGCCCGTGGCGCTTTCGGGTTCGCGCGTTCCGCTCATCATCCGGAGCTGGACGGCGCGGGGGTCCCACACCGCGAGGTACACGCGCGTGAACGGGCGCTCGGGATCGACCTGAAGGTAGGTCGTGTAGAGCGCGGGCGGAGCGTTCGGATAGCTCTGCACGAAGGGGTCCTCGACGATGGCGATCCACTCCCCTTCGCCGCGGGCGGGCTCGTCGATGATCGGATCAAGCGACGCGGGCGGCCAACCGATCTCGGGATCGGTGATGGAGAACTCCGCGCGCCTTCGGCTCTCCTCCTCCGTGACGCCCAGCTCTTCCGCCACGCGTTCCTCGGTGTCTGGCGTTCCAAACGCCCCGTAGTACGCCCGCTGAAAGAAGTCCTTCACCGCGAAGACCCGCGACTCGAGCCACGCGATTGGCTCAGGGCCCACGAACGAAAGGTTGCGAACGGTATCGACCACCCAGGTGATCGTCCCGGGCATGCCCTTTTCCTGATCCTGCCGCTCGACGCGCTCCGTGCCTTCGACCACCTCGCCGTCGAGCCCAACGACCACGCGGGCCTCGCCGGCTTCTGCCACGAGCTGGGACCCCTCGACGCGAAGCGCGAGATCATCACTCGCGGGCCGAAGCGCAAATCGGGTGCGTCCGAAGCCTGCGAGTCGCCCGGTTTCCTGGAGATTGCTGATGGCGTTTTGGGCGCGGGCTCGTCGCGGCCACCCCTCCGTCACCGAAGGAGCCTCACCGCGCAGATCGAGGAGGCAAAACGCGTCGTAGGCCTCACCGACCCGCACCGCGTAGGCTGCGTGATCGTCACCGATCCTCATCGGCGAGAGCTCATCGGCGCTCGACGATCGCGTCAGGTTGCTCAACCCGCGAACTGCGAGGACATCCCCGTCGCTCGTGACCCGCGCTGCGACGTAGTAGAGATCGGCGGGCTGTCCGTCCGCGACGAAGCCCCGGAAGATCGCGCTCCGGTATTCGACGGAGCTCTCGGGACCCCACCAGAGGACACTTTCGGCCTCGACGTCCACCTCGTCAGCGAGCACCTCGGCGAGGGACGCGCTCGCCGCTCCAGCGCTCGCAAAGCCGTTCCAGCGAACGACCACCAGTCCGGCAAGGCCGACCAGTGAGAGCATCCAGAGGCGCCGGCGGCGGCCGAGCACTGTGCGAATCCTCTCCCCCATTCCTCCCTTCCCTAGCATCGATATCGACACTTGCACGGACGTACGAACGTCCCGACATCCGGCCTCGCAGGACCCGGTTCTCGCAAGGCGAAGGCGACCTGAGAAACACTTCGTTGCGACTGCATATTTCCAGGCGCCCAACAAAGGTCGAGAGACGATGGTCCGAGGGTCGTGGCTCTGCTAAGGCCGCCTGCTAGGGATTCGACCCCCAAGGAAAACGATGCTTCGCGCGCTCCTCACGACTTTACTCGCCGTCTCCTTGGTGTCCTCGGTAGAGGCCCAGCGACGACGTTCTGGCAACGACTCTGCACGCCCGCAGGTCACCCTCTCCGACCTCGATGAAATCACGCCCAAACTTCAGAGCGCCAACGCCGACGAAGTTCGCGAGGCCATCGACCTCTTGAGCGTGATCGATCGACCGGAAGTGGTTCCCCATCTCGCGACCCTGCTTCGATCCGGCCAGCCGGACGCGATCACGGATCGCGCGCTTGAGGCCCTTCGCGGTCTCGCTGCGGCCGACGCCATCGAGGTGCTCACCGAGTTTACGAACCACCGCCGTGTAGGTGCGCGGCGGCGTGCGTATCAGGCTCTCGCAGCGATTGAGGACTCGCGCATTCCGCAGCTCTTGGAGCGTGGTCTTCGAGACAGCGATCGAAGCGTTCGCGGAGCGGCCGCGTTGGCGCTTGGTGAAATCGGTGCCGAAGGATCCCTCGACACGCTCTTTATCGCCTTCGAGCGCGGCGTGATCGAGGCGGCGATTGCGATCGGCAAGCTTGGAAACCGCCAGGCGGTTGAGCGCTACGACGGCTTTCTCGGCAACGAACCGCTCGGTGTGATGCTCTCGGGATACGGTGAGTTTCTTCGCCGCCGGGACATCCCCTTCGCGACCAAAAAGGGAATCGTGGAACGGCTGGGCGAGGTCGCCGGTGTGATGGTGCGACGCTTTCTCGGCGAGTATTTCGCCACCCTTCCGGAACGAACCCGCAACCGTGAGATTCGCGAGCTGAAGTCGCTCCTCGAAGAGACGATCGCTCGCATTCCCGAAGAGGCCGCGGGCACTCGAATCGGCCCCCAGGGAGGTCAGTGATGCGCACTCTTGTCTTGCTCCTCCTCGCCGCGGGCTGCGGCCCCACCATCAACACGACGGCGTTCAACTATCGCTTCGCGGACAACCGCGCCGAAGACGTTGCAACCATCCTCCAAGGCACGCCGGGAGCCGCTGCGGCAAGCACTTCGAACGCCACGGGCGAGCCGCTGATCGTCGCGACGACCCACGCGGAAGAAGCCTCCGCACGCCAGGTGGTCGCGCTCCGTCCAAGCGGCGAGACCCTCTGGTCGGTGACCTTCGACGCACGAACGCGGCCCGAGATCCTCGGCGACGTGATCATGACGAGCTCCCGCCAGGAAGTCGTCGCTCTCGATCTTCGAAATGGCAGCGAACTCTGGCGCCAGGACGACGAAGGCCTCGCGTACGTCGGCGCAACGCGAGCCGGCAACACCATCATGTACGTGGTGAGCGTCGGCGTTGCAGGCGGCGCAACCCGCGTGGGACACATCCGCGCGGTGGACGCGCGGACGGGAAGCCGCCTTTGGGACTACGAGATCGCCGGCATCCTCGGACGGCCCGAGGCCTACGGACAGTACGTCTTCATTCCCTGGGACCGGCAGAATATCGCGATCCTCGACATCGCGACCGGCTTCGAAAAGGCGCGCCTTCGTTCGACCGACGACGTCATCGCGTGGGTGCATGCACACCCGTCGGGGCTCTACTACGGCGGACCGGGAATCTACCGATTCGATGAACGCTCGGCGAACGGCGTGAAGAGTGAGTCCACGTACCGACAGCCGCCGATTCCGGGGGCACCCCGGGAGCCGACGATCGAAGATGATGGGTTCTACCCGATGCCGGGAACCCGATCCGCACGCGGCCGGATTCGAATCTACTTCGCGCCAAACGGTCCCAACGAAGGCTCCGTATCCGTCGTCGGTGGCCGCTTCTACTATGTCTACTACCGTTACATCTTCGCCTTTGACGACAGCGACCAGCTCGTCTGGGCACGCATGCTCGACCAGGACGTGATTCGCGCCGAGGTCCTGGAGTCCGGCTTCTTCGTGGTGGGTGAAGGTGGAACCTTCCGTCTCCTCGACACGAATACTGGCGCCGATCGCTGGACCGGCGGAAGCGAGATGTCCCTCGCGTCCGCGTCCGTCGATGTCGGCGGATTTGCGCCGACGGGGGAACCAGGCGAAGCCGCCGAGCTTCGCATCGCCCTCACGGAGATCGCTGGCGACGCCGACAACCGATTGGTTCCGGCACGCGCTTTCGCGGTGGAGCGCCTAGCGGCGATGGAAGACCCGGAGATCAGCCAGCTCCTTCTCGACCTCTACGCGCAGCGAGCCGTGCCGGGCGCCTTGAAGGAAGCCATCGGCACCGCGCTTCGAGCTCGGACGACGGGAACCGAGCATCTCGTGGGCGCCCTCGACCAGCGCTTCGACTACCTGGACCAGACGCCCGCGCCGCCGCTGCAGCTCCTCGTGCCGGCGCTGCTCGAGCAGGAAAAGGCCGAGGCGGTTCGGGGTCTCGTCGGCCACATGCTCGATCACGAAACCCCGGTCGACGTTCTGCCGCTGACCATTCGCGGCGTGGTGGAGCTCGGCGATGAGTCGGTGGTCCCGCCGCTTCGTACTTTCCTCACGCTCTATCACGCGGACTCGACCTTCGCGGAGAGCCCGCAGGCGCTCGCGGTTGCGGCCGAAGGCATCTTTCGACACGGCGGCGACGAAGGGCGCGAGATGCTCCAGGCGCTTATGGCCGACGCGTCGACCGTGGCAACGGTTCGAACCGCCATCAACGGCCTCTTTGAGCGTGAGGTGCAGCAGGCCGAAGCCCAAGCCCAAGCGGAAGCGGAAGCGGCGGCAGCGGCGGCAGCGGAAGCGGCTCGCCAGGAGCGTGCGGCTCGACCGACGCGCCTTTCGCAGATCCAGATCAACGAGGTCTTCGTTGCGAAGACCGACGCCCTTCGCGGCTGCGTGGAGCAGGAACTCGAGCGTAACCCGCAGCTTGGACAGGTTCGCTTCGTGTTCATTATCGAGCGTGAAGGCCAGCCTTCGGGATTCCGCTTCGCCCCGAACACGCCCGAGTTCGTCGAGTGTCTCCAGCCGACGATCGCGGAGCTGACCTTCCCGGCGATCCGCCAGCGTCGTCAGCGCGCGACGTTTACGATCAACCTTCGCTCGAGCGCCGCAAGCACCCAGCCGGTCGCGGAAGCCGTCGATCGCTTCTGGTGGTCTCGCGCGCAGCGTCGCTCCGAGGCGGCAGGGGGCGGCACGATCGGCCGGCCGTGGTGGGAAGTACGGCAAGCCCCCGCGCGCCAGCAGCCGGAGCAGCCCGAGCAACCGCCGGAGCAGCCCGAGCAGCCTGACGGCGGCGAGCAGCCGTGGTGGATGCAGGGCGGTCAGAACTCCGGCGAGGGCTCGGAAGGCGGTTCGGAAGGCAGCTCCGAGGGCAGCTCCGAGGGCAGCTCGGAGGGCAGCTCGGAAGGCAGCTCCGGCTCCGAGGGCTCCGAAGGCGAAGGGTCGACCGAAGGAGAAAGCGGCGAGCAGCCCTGGTGGCTTCCCGCGGAGTAGCGACCCACGCCGTAGCTACCCGCGCCGTGCGAGCAACCACGCTCGCACGGCAGGATCGGCAGTAAGCACAGCAGCGCGTCGATAGGCGGCGTTGGCGGCTTCGGTCTCGACGCGACATCGATGCAGATTGGCTCGCAGCGCCCAATAGGACTGCGTCCGCTGGGGGACCGCCCGCGACTCGAGGAGCGCGAACGCAGCGTCAACACCACGGGTTTCCGCCGTCGCAGCGACGAACCCGAGCCAGGCGCCGAGCGTCGGAAAGCGTCGGTAGAGCGCCTCGTAAAGAAGCGCGACCTCCCGCCACGTATCGATTCCTCGCGTCCGGCGCGTCACGTGGCAGGACTGGATCGCGGCCTCGAGCTGATACCGGCCAAAGCTCCGGTTGGTTGCCGCCGCCCGAAGGTGAGCGTCTGCGGCTGCAAGACGCTCGGCGTCCCAGCGAGCGACGTCCTGCTCATCAAAGGGGATGTACGTGCCGGGTGCCTGCGCGTTGGCGCGAGCCTCGCAGTACAGAAAGAGCGCGAGCAACGCGTTCGCTTCCGGCTCATGCGGGAGTGCGTGGACGAGCACTTCAGCGAGGTGAAGCGCCTCGCCGCGAAGCCGAACGAGATCCGCTCGCTTGTCCTGGAGCGCCACGCCCGCGTCCCATGCCTGGCCGTACGTCGCGTAGACCCCTGCCAACACGGCATCCAAACGCGCGCTCCACTCGCTGACGTCTGGCAGCTCAAAGGGGACCCTCGCCCGCTTGATCTTTCGCTTAACCCGAACGAGGCGCTTCGACATTGCGGATGGCGAAACGAGAAACGCATGGGCAATCACGTCCGTAGGAACGCCCAGGACCGTCTGCAGCATGAGCGGAGTGCGGTCCGCGGCTGCGATCGCCGGATGCGCGCACGCAAAGAGCAGCTGCAGGCGGTGATCGCGCACCTCGTTGTGATCGTCTGCGAGCGCCACGATCGCCTCCTGAATCTCATTCCATCGCTTCTGCCGTCGGCGTTGATCTCGAAGACGGTTTCGGGCCGTCGTGAGAAGCCACGCCACAGGTGCGTCTGGAACCCCGCGAAGGGGCCAGGTTCGCAGCGCGGCCAGGAACGCATCGGCGAGTGCATCCTCCGCGCCCCCCACATCCCCAAAGCGCACCGCCAGCTGGGCAACGAGCCGCCCGTACGAATCGCGGGCGGCTCGTTCGACTGCGCGATCAACCTCGGTCAACGCGTCACGAGAGGCCGAACTTCGACCTTTCCACGACTCGCGGCCGGGCATCGCGCCGCCCACTCGAGGGCTTCGTCGAGGTTGTCCGCCTCGATGATGAAGAAGCCGCCGAGCTGTTCTTTGGTGTCTGCGAAGGGCCCGTCCTGGACCAGGGGAGTCCCCCCTTTTTGCGCGACGAGCGTCGTCGCGATCTCGGGCAGCTCAAGGGCCTCGCCGCCGCGCAGCACACCTGCCTCGACGAGTGCTTCCGTGTAGGCCGCGTACGCAGCCGCGACCGGCGCATGCGCTTCGTGATCCCGCCGAACCTCGAGATCCGCGCGGGTCTCATAGACCAGGAGTGCGTATTGCATCGCGTCCTCCTCAACGACCGACGGGCAGAACCGCCGGGGTGAGCGCGGTGGGACGTTTGTCCTCCGTGCACATGTCGTTGTCGCGAGGACGGACCCCGAAGCGCACCCCGCCTTCCGCAGTGAGGGACAGGAGGTCGTGGTCTTCATTGCACTCCGCCACCGGACGCCAGCCCGCGCATCCCTCCAGCGAGACGTCGCGCTCGACCCCCGGGGTAAGACCGCAGGCCGCCAGACCAAACGCCTCCGCGAGGGCCGGATCGCGGGTCTCCAGGGTCAGGTACTTGGCGTCTTCGAAGAAGAGCGCATCAAACGCCTCGTCGACGTTCGCCGATGGACGAAGCACCTCGTAGGTCCCGTGGGTTCGAAAGCGAAACACCGGTTGCTCGAGGGCAGGATCGAGCGCGAGAACAAAGTCGAGGGTCCAGCGACCGTCCTCAAAGGTGAACGTGCGCTGCCCAAATGCTTCGCCGTACCCGTAGCTCCCCTGATCGGCGTACGTCCCCCGAAGGGTTTGAAGGGTTGCCATGGCATCGGTGGAGCTGGTGGTCGCGCAGCCGCCCAGCGCGAGACAAAGAGCGATCGGAAACGTCAAATTCATCATCCTCTCCTTGCGGAACAAGCCGCGTTTGTGGGGATGACGAACGAGGACCTCCGCGATGGACATCCCGAGACGTTTTTCTTCGTTTTGCTAGTGGAACGCCCGCTCCGCAGCGATCAGCGCGCGGGCAACCTCGGCCGACGCGTCTTGTAGGGACCCCTCAAAACGATCCGGATGCACGCTTCGAAGGAGACGTCGCAGCGCACGACGAGCCTCAGGCCGGCTGGCTCCGCGAGGTAGATCCAAGAGCCGACTCGCACACGCGCCGCGCCGAAGCTCGCGCTGCTTGCGAAGAAGAAGCGCGTAGTCGGCGCCCCGCGGCGCCGCGATCAGCCCGAGGCGATGCCACCCGACGAGGGCGCGCTGGGCTCGCTCCGCATGCCCGACCATTGCGAGGGCATCGGCGCCGAGCACGCCCTCCCGAAGCGCCAGGAGCATCGCGCGTTCTTCTGGAAAAAGTGTCGCCCGGTGAAGGCGTTCCCCCGCCGGTTGCAGCCTCCACGGAAGGCGCCGAATGCGCTCGATCACCGAAGGCGCCGAAGACTGCGTGCGGAGCGCCGCGAGGACCAGGTCGAGGGTGCTCCAGGGTTCGGGGATCGGTGTCGCCCTCACCTCCTTGGCAAATGAGAGCGCGGGCGCACGCCAACCGAAGAGCGAAACAACCCGCTGTCGAAGCTGCCTGCGAAGCGCGTGCGCGAGCTCGCCGGCGTCAACGTCTCCCGCCTGGAGCAGACGCTCCCCGATCAGCCCGTCGCCAGAGGAAGGAAGCGCAGTCGCGAGGTAGCGCCCGAGGCGCCTCGTGTCCGACATGGCGGCGTGCACGACCCGCCCGTCAAGAAACGTCAGCTGCGCACGAAGGGATCGCGTGGGTTCAACGTTCAGCGTACCGGTTGCGCCACTGCGCTCCAGATGGAGCATCGCGCGTCCGAGAATGCTTGCCGCCGGAACTCGACCCACGACTCGAGAGAGCCATCAAAACGCAGAGGGGCCAAATTTCTGGTCAAGGCGTCCGATAGCGAGGATCGGCGTGGGTCAGGTCGAGCGCCCGCCGAAGTTCGCCGTAGCGGCCCGCGAGAGAGTTGGCGGAGATGCCGTAGCGCTCTGCAACCTTCGCCTGGGTGAGACCCCGCCCAAGGGTTTGCGCGACGGCGTACTCGACCGCTGATGCAAAGATCTCGGGCTTCCGCCCCGAGACGTCCGACGTGCGCGTGAAGTCACCCCAAAGACGCTTGGCAATGCGGATGTCGGCATCGCTGAACTCGTGCGCGGACATCTTCTTCACGAAGGTGGCCTCGACGGCATCTTCGAACGTCTCCGGCTCGCTCGGCGCCTGCGCCCGCGGTTCCGGCCACCCGGGAGGTGCGCCCGCTTCGATCCACTGGACCAGCCGTCCGTGATCGACGTTGCGCGGCGCCAGCGCAAGCGCTTCCCGCGCGAGGCGAAGCGCGTCCTCGAGCTTGCCCACGCGAGCGCGGCAGTGCGCGAGGCTCGCAAGGATTTCATCGTGCTCGGGCTCGAGCTCATAGGCCCGCGTCAACGGCGCGTCGGCCTGGCTCGGGCTGTCGAGGGCAACGTCCAGAAGGTGACCGAGGTTGTGGAGGTACCAGGCCGTGTCGGGGGCGGCCTGAAGCGCCTTCTGGTAGCTCGCGACCGCTGAGCGAAAGTTCCCGAGGAGCGCCTGACAGAGGCCCATCAGCGCGTGGGGCACATCGTCATCGGGACACGCGCCGATCACTCGCCGGAGATGCAGCGCGGCTCGCCAGGGGTGTCGCTCAAGGCGAAGTTCGGCGAGGTGCCGATGCGCGAAGGTCGCTTCCTCTCCGTCGGCAATCTCGGCAAGGCGGTCCAGAAGCGTCTCCGCTTCCGTGAGCCGACGTCGTTCGAGCGCAAGCTCGGCACGGCGGCGGAGACGTTGCGGCGCGGTCTCCCTCGGCTCGTTCATCGCTGGACGTATAACCAAGCAGACAACCCACTGCAAGGAACGGCGAGGTCAGCGTTTTCGCAGCAGCACCACCAAAAAACCGCCAAACCAGCGAAGCGCGGAACGCAGCGCGGCGTGTTCTGCGCGCTGAAGTCCCTCCGCGACCCACGGGATGCGGTGCACGAAAGCAGCGGGAGTGAAAACACGGACGCCCCGGACGTCGACGAGCTCGACCGAGGGGGGCAACACGCGCGGCACCACCCACGGCGGATCCCACCGGGTGTAGACGTCCGCCTCCGTCGTTCCATCCGCGATCGGCTGGGGCCCGGCGATCTTCTTGGCGAGGTAGCGAAGACTCAACGGGTTGTAGAGCTCGAGTGCGAGAAACCCGCCGCTCCGGGTCACGCGCGCCGCCTCCTGAAGCGCGGCCCCGATCGCGCGAACGTGGGCGAGTACCTTAAAGCTGCACACGAAGTCGAAAGACTCATCCGCGAAGGGAAGCGCGGTCACCGACGCCAACGACACGTTGAGGCCGCGGTCTTTCGCCTTCGCGATCATCCCGGGGGAGAGGTCGACGCCGTGCGCATCGCTGGCAACCTTCGCGAGCCGCTCGAGGATCAGCCCGGTTCCGCAGCCGAGCTCCAGGACGCGCTGATCGCGTGCAAAAGGAAGCGCGACCTCCATCTCCAGGTCGTCGATGAGCCCGTGGTAGCCGCGTCCGCGGGCGCGCTCGTAGCCTTGCGCGAACTCGTCGTAGTAGTGCTGGTTGTTGTTCGTCATCCGAGAAGCTCGTCGTAAAGGTCCGCGTAGGCTGCCGCCATTCCCCGAGGGTCGTGGTCGCGAATGACCCGCGCCCGTGCCCGGGTCCCAAGTTCCGCGTCCTCGAACGCAGCGAGGATCGCGTGCCCAACGTCGTCTTCGGTTGCTGCGCACGCGATCGCAGCGCCCCCTTGGGCGAGTTCCGCCGCAGGCGTCCCCTGCGCAACCACCACGCCCCTCTCCATCGCCATCGCCTCCAAGAGCACGAGCGGATAGTCCATCTTCGCGTAGAGATCGGTGCTCGGCAGCGCAACAACGTCGGCCGCGCCAAGGAGCTGATGAATCTTCCGCGTCTCCCCCCACCATTGAACGCGGCCAGGAAGGTTGGCATCGGCAAACCGCTGGAGCGTTGCGGCCGCGGCTTCGGCTTCGGGGGTTTTGCGGCGACACGCCATCACCACCTGAACGTCGGAGAGCTCCGCGGCAGCACGCAGCACAAGGGAGGCCCCCCCACCAAACTCGAGGTCACCGGGATAGACCACCAGCGGCGACTCGGAGAGATCGTGCTTCCTGCGAAACGAGTCGCGCGATTCCTTGGCGGGAACATCGAGCAGCGGAATCGCCGGTGGAATTCGACGCGACGCGATTCCTTCCGCAGCGAGTCGCGCTTCGGTGTGCGCCGAGAGAACCACATTGCAGTCCGCAAAGAGGATTCGGCGAAGGGCCTGACTCCGCCGAGGCGCGGAGCAAATCGTGTGCAGCGTTCGAACTCTACGGAGGCGGGAGGCGGCACGACCCGCAGCGCTCGTTTTCGGATTCGGCGCGAAAAAGAAATGCCAGAGAGGCGCCCGCGAACGCAGGAGCAGATGCAGCAACACGCGCGCGCTCGACGCCAGGCTTGGCGCAAAGCGGGAGCGCTCGCTGTACACCGGGACCGTTCCGGCTCGGGGCGGCCCGAAGAGTCCACCGCGTCCCATCACGAGGGGCTGATGGCGCGGAAGGTGCGCGGCGACGTCTCGAACGAGGTTCTTGCTGCTGTCGTTCCACGGCGCCTCGACGGGCTTCGACACCATGAGAACCTCGGCCATCGCGACCGTTTACCCCGGCACCACCCGCTCGGCCAGCCGGGGGCGCATTGACCCCTCGACCTCGACGCCGTAGAGGTCGAGGGTGACCGACGAGAAGCCTGAAGAAGAGTCTGATGACGGAGAGGGGCGTCGCCGCCTCGAAGGAATCTTTCGCGAAGCCTTCCGTCGCGCGGTCGAAAAAGGCGTCGAAGCGGGCGTCGGCACCCTTAGCAAAGCCGACAAGGCGGTCCGCGGCGTCGTGGACGATGTGCCCCTCCCGAAAGAACTTCTCTCATACGTCTTTCAGCAGGTGGACGACACGAAGAACTCGCTCGTGCGGGTCGTCGCCGGCGAGGTGCGCGACTTCCTCGAAGCGACCGATGTCGCCTCGGAACTTCAGCGCGCCCTGACGAGCCTCTCCTTCGAGATCAAAACCGAGGTTCGCTTCATCCCGAACGATGCGGGCGGTGTGAAACCGCAGGTCAAGGCCCGCGCGATGCCGAAGGTTCGCCGGGCCAAGGCCGAAGAGGAGTAGCGCTACTCCATCGGAGTGGGCGCAGGGCGCATACCGCGGAAGTTGCGCGGGTCGAAAACGCCCTTGTTCGGAAGACGCTCGGGGTGACCCGGAATCGCGAGCTCGGACGGCCCCGGACTCGCGCCCGAGGCAGGCTCGAACCCTTCCGGCTGCTGGGGCGGCGTTCGCTGCGCGTTGGCCGCGCCTCCCCGAACGCGCTGGATACGAATCGTGTTGAGGAAGAGGTCCGTCCGCGGGCGGTTGTCGTCGCCCTGGGGAACCCGCGCGATTCGCTCGACCATCTCGATCGGACGACACTGGCCGAAGATCGTGAATTGGCTGTCCGCATCGAGGTCCGGGCGCGCTCCGTCAGTAATGAAAAACTGCGCGCCGTTTTCGTTGACGCCGGTGCTCGCCATGCAGAGCTGCCCTGCGCGGTCGTGCGCAAGCGTGTCGTGGGGCTCATCCGGAATGCTGTAACCCACAGGACCGTCTCCGCCGCGAAGGTAGTCGCCGCCCTGAATCAGGTAGTCCGGGATCACGCGGTGAAAAATCGTGTTGTCGTAGTAGCGAAAGCGTCGCCACTGGCCATGACGCGCGTCCCACCACGGACGCAGCCCTCGCGCGAGCCCAATGAAGTTCGCAACGGTATTCGGTGCCTTGTCGGTGTAAAGGTCGCAGAAGAACGTTCCGAGCGAGGTGCTGAGCTCCGCCACCAGGGTTCCGTCGGTGCCGAGGCCCTCCACGGCCTCGTCGATGGTGAAGTCGCCGCCCTCGGGATCCGGCTCCGTCGGCTCGAGAACGAGGTTCTCGCGGTCCCGCGTCTCCTCCGCGCGAGCCGCTTCCGCCCGGCTGCGCATTTCTCGCGTCGCGCCGATCACCTCGTAGCCGTCTTCCGTTCGGGGTCGCATGGTGAGATCGGCGGCTCGAGCGACGGAGCCCCCCGCCGCGCGGGTCAGGGGATCGGCGTTTTCGTCCTCCTCGCAGCCGCTACCGCAGCCCACGAGGAGAGAAAAAGCGATCGTCGCCGCGGTCCGCGGGCCGGTTCTTCGGTTCAGTCGCATCATCTCGTCACCACTCCAGCTCCCTAACACGGAAGCCAAGTCCCTATTTCAGCACAGCTGGCGCACATCTCAATGCGCGCCCGCATTTTCGGGTTGGACCCCGCCGCCTTCTTGAACGTTGGCCTCCGCATCCGGTTACGGGTCATGCTCCGGCCATGACCGGAAAGGTGTACCTCGTCGGGGCGGGCCCCGGCGACCCGGCGCTCATCACCCTTCGCGGCCAGCAGTGCCTCGCGGCGGCAGATCTCGTCCTCTACGACGCCCTGGCCCACCCCGATCTCCTCGCCCTCGCCCCCAACTCGGCGGAGCGGACGTACGTCGGAAAACGCGCCGGACGCGCGAGCGAGCGCCAGGCTGCCATCAACGCCCGAATGGTCGAAGCCGCTCAGGCGGGAAAGGTCGTCGTGCGTCTCAAAGGCGGCGACCCCTTTCTCTTCGGGCGAGGATCCGAAGAAGCGGAGGTGCTCGCCGCGGAAGGGATCCCCTTTGAAGTCGTCCCCGGCGTGCCCTCCCCGCTGGCGGCGACAAGCTACGCCGGCATCTCGTTGACCCATCGCACCTATGCCTCCAGCGTCGCGTACCTCACCGCGACCGAGTCCGCGGAAAAGGACCGAACCCAACACGACTGGACGAAACTCGCGACCGCCACGCAGACCCTCGTGATCTTCATGGGAATGCGAAAGCTCGATTCGCTGATGCGGCTCTTGATGGACCACGGACGCGATCCAACGACTCCCGTCGCCGTGGTGCAGTGGGCGTCGCTCCCCACGCAGCGCACGGTGGTCGCCACGGTCGAAACCATCGCGGAACAGGCCCAAGGTCTCGGGCTCCCGTCCCTCATCATCGTGGGCGAGGTGGTGCGCCTGCGCGAGACGCTTCGCTGGTTTGATCGGCGTCCGCTCTTTGGTCGCACGGTTCTTGTGACGCGCGCACAACATCAGGCGAGCGTTCTCGCCGACTGCATTCGCGGCTTCGGTGGGCAGCCTCGCGTTGCACCCACCATCGTGCTCTCCCCGCCCGAAGACCGCGCGCCTCTCGAGAACGCGGCACGAAGCGTCGGCTCCTACGACTGGGTGCTCTTCACCAGCCGAAACGCCGTGGACGCGTTCGTTGAGGCCCTCTACACCACGGACGGAGATGCGCGCCGCTTTGGAAGCGCGAGAATCTGCGCCATCGGCGCGAAGACGTCGGACGCCCTACGCAGTCACGGCCTGCGAGCGGACCTCGTTCCCGAAAAGGGGCACGCCGAAGGGGTCCTCGCCTCGCTCACTCCGCGCCTCGATGCGGGGAGTTCCGTCCTCCTGCCGCGCGCGGAAAAAGCGCGGGAGGTCGTGCCGACGACCCTTCGAAGCCTCGGTCACCGCGTCGACGTCGTCACCGCGTACCGAAATCTCCCCCCGGATGAAGCGGGTCGACGTGCGGTCCGGGAGGGCCTCGCGGCCTCGGACGCCGTGACGTTCACGTCCTCGTCCACGGTCCGACACCTCTGCGAGATCGCTGGGGTGGACGCGCTTCAGAACAAACTACTCGCGTCGATCGGGCCCGCCACCAGCGCCACCCTTCGAGAGTTTGGTCTCCCAGTGACGGTGGAAACCCCGGTGCCGACGGTGGAGGCCCTGGTCGCCGCGCTGGCAACGCACTATGGAGAGGCCGAATGATCTCCCTCGAACGCTTCACTGGCGCCCTCTTGCTCGGGACCCTTTTCCTCGGTGGAACCAGCTGCGGTGACGCGAGCGCCCAGGATCCGATCGACGTATTCGCGGAGGACCTTCCGTGCGCGTCGGCGGCAGGAGAGAGCTGGGAGAGCGCAGAGTGGCCGCCTTTCGAAAGCGCGGAGTGTCGCTGGATGGAGTTTGACGGAAGGCGCACCTATCGCATCGCCCACCCTCTCGGGCGGCGACCGCAGGGTATTCAGCTCTTCCTTTCGTTTAATGAAGACGGGCGCGACGCGGCTCCGTCGGCAGGCGATCCCACACGCATCATCGCGGTCAACGACGACACCCTGGTCCTCCGCAACGGATCGAACCAAGATTTCTTCTTGAAGGTCGTGCTTCAGTGACGCTCACCCGATTCGAACTCGACGCCCAAGCGGAACGTTCCGTGGGCAGGCTTCGCCTCGCGGGCGCGGCCATCGTGTTCGCGATGGGGATCGTGCTCGTCAGCGAAGGCGCCGGAGGGATCGGCTGGACCATCGTCGTGATGGCCTGGCTGGTGGGGCTTGGCTGGACCGCGGCGTTCTTTCGGGCGCGAAGTCGCGCACGCAGCGCGGACGCCCACTTCCTCGAGGTTGGCCCTTCGGCGATGCGGATGGCCCGCGGGCGCGACCCGGTCGAAGTCACCTGGGCGGAGGTCTCTTGCGTGCGGGTCGACGAGGAGCGCCTTGTCATTTGGGTCGACCGGCACCAAGGAGAGCCCGTCCGCGTTGAGCCGGTATGGCGAGGCGTCGGTCTTCACGAGTTGGCCGAGACCCTTCGCGATGCGGCCAAGACGCCTTAAACTGAGAGACTGATGGAAGAGTTTGAAGACGACGTTGGCGTAATCACACGCACCCAGCCGGAGAAGAAGGTCAAAAAGCCTCGTCTCTACAAGGTGCTGATGCACAACGACGACTACACCACGCGCGACTTTGTCGTGTGGGTCCTCCAGACCATCTTTCACAAAGGGGAAAACGACGCCGTGCGGGTGATGCTCCACGTGCACCAGAATGGCGTCGGCGTTGCAGGGCTCTATACCCGTGAGGTGGCCGAAACGAAGGTCGCAAAAACGGAGCGCCTTGCGCGGGAACATGAATATCCACTTCGGCTCACGATGGAGCCGGAGGATGACGACTGACAGGGCGCTCTCCTGTTCAGGGACTTTACAACGGGGGCGCTAAGCCCCATTGCTGGTGTTGATGGCAGGCCCGATCATCGCGCGAGAGTTGCAGGCGACGTTGCGAAAGGCGTTCGATGACGCCGGACGCGACCGCTTCGAATACGTAACCCTCGAACATCTTCTCTACGCGCTCCTCGACGACCCGAAAGCGAAGCGCGCCATTCAGACGCTCGGCGGCGACGTCGAACGCCTTCGCGAGCGACTCCGCGAGTTCATCGACGAGCACAGCGACCGCGTTCCGGACGGAGTTCCCTTCGAGCCGCAGCAGACCCTCGCGGTCGAGCGTGTGCTTCAGCGCGCGGCGATTCACGCGATCTCGTCCGAGATGAAGACCATCGATGGAGGCAACGTCCTCGTCCAGCTCTTCAAGGAGCAGGATTCGCACGCGGTCTGGCTTCTCTCCCAAGAAGGCATCAGCCAGTTCGACCTAAAGCAGTACGTGGCCCACGGCATCGGTCCGGACGGCATTAGCGACAGCGACGCCCTCAGTCTTCCGGAGACTGGCGAAGACGCGGAGGAGGAAGACAGCGGCCGCCGCGACCCGCTCGAAGCCTTTGCCACGAACCTCAACGCCGAAGCCGAAGCCGGGCGCATCGATCCTTTGATCGGTCGCGAGCTCGAGCTCGAGCGAACGATTCAAGTTCTCTGCCGCCGCCGAAAGAACAATCCCGTCTACGTGGGCGAACCCGGCGTCGGAAAGACCGCCATCGCGGAAGGCCTCGCGCTTCACATTCACGAAGGGCGCGTTCCGGAGGTTCTGAAGGACGCCACGATCTTTGCGCTCGACATGGGCGCCCTTCTCGCCGGAACGAAGTTTCGGGGTCAGTTCGAGGAACGCCTCAAGGGCGTGATGCGGCGGCTTCAGGAGATCGACCACGCGATCCTCTTTATCGACGAGATGCACACGATCGTGGGTGCGGGCGCCACGACGGGCAGCTCCATGGATGCGTCCAACATCCTCAAGCCGGCGCTCGCGAGCGGCAAGATTCGCTGCATTGGCTCCACGACCTTCGCGGAGTTCAAACACGTCGAGCGCGACCGGGCGCTGGCCCGCCGTCTTCAGAAGATCGAGGTCCTCGAGCCGAGCGACGACGAGACGGTCTTGATCCTCAAGGGGCTTCAGAGCCGCTACGAGGAGCACCACGACGTCAAATACGAAGACGACGCCATCGAAGCGGCCGTGCGGCTTGCGTCGAAGCACATCGTAGAGCGTTTTCTGCCGGACAAAGCCATCGATGTCATCGACGAGTCCGGCGCCGCCGACCGCATGAAGCCCGAGGCGAAGCGGACCCATCGGGTCAACGTGCAGGACATCGAGCGCGTGGTCAGCAAGATGGCGCGCGTCCCTGTTGAGCAGGTGACGGCGAAGGAACGCGACCAGATTCGTGAGCTCAAACCCACCCTCGAAAAGCAGATTTTCGGCCAGGGCGAAGCCATCGAAATGGTCACCGACGCGATCACCCTCTCGCGGGCGGGTCTTCGCGCGGACCGAAAGCCGATCGGTTCCTTTCTCTTCGCGGGCCCGACCGGCGTCGGCAAGACCGAGCTCGCGCGGCAGCTCGCCCTCGCGATGGGCGTGGAGCTTCATCGCTTCGACATGAGCGAATACAGCGAGCGGCATACCGTGTCTCGTCTGATCGGTGCGCCTCCTGGCTACGTCGGCTTTGACCAAGGGGGACTCCTCACCGACGCCATTCGCAAGCACCCGCACTCCGTCGTCATCCTCGACGAGATCGAAAAGGCGCACCCGGAGCTCTTCAACGTGCTGCTGCAGGTGATGGACAACGCGAAGCTCACCGACAACAACGGGCGCGAAGCGGACTTTCGAAACGTCATCCTCATCATGACGACCAACGCCGGCGCAATGGAAGCCGCGGAAAAGGTCGTTGGCTTCGACACGAGCGGTGAACAGGTGAAGGAGTTTCAGCACTCCCGCGCCAAGAGCGCCATCGAGCGGATGTTCACGCCCGAGTTTCGAAATCGTCTCGATGCGGTCGTGTACTTTGGCGGTCTCGACAAGCGCGTGATTCGCAAGGTTGTCGACAAGGAAGTCGGCCTCCTCGCGGAGATGCTCGCGCCGAAGAACGTGACCGTCACGCTCAGCGACGCGGCGCGCGACTGGCTCGCCGAGCACGGCTACGACCCGCAGATGGGCGCGCGTCCGATGGCGCGGCTGGTCGAGCAGCGAATCAAGAAGCCGATCGCCAAGGCGCTGGTGTACGGCGACCTCGACGAGGGCGGCACAGCGAGTGCCGACGTGAAGGACGGCGAGCTCACGCTCACCTTCTCGTAGACAACAAATCGCCCGCTAGATTGCTCGTCGCTTAAACTGATCTCGTCGCGCCGGGCTCGGCGTTCCTCGCCAGGCGCGAAGTCGATGGAATACCAGTGGTATTTCAAGGCGAGAAACGCCGCGAGGGGCGGCGATAACAAGCGAGCGCGGGGTCAGTTTACGCGACGAGCGATCTAGCGAAGCATGCGTGAAAGCCAGCGGCGGTTCGCGGGCGCGTAGGTCGCGACGTAGACGGAGTCGGGCGAGTCGGCACGTTCGCCGCCGTGGAGGACGCCGACCA
>JBCDAA010000021.1:0-44698 GCA_039186435.1 Myxococcota bacterium
GACGCTTTCGTAGCCCTGGGTGGCGAAGGTGCATTCGCAGCTCGCGGTGGAGAACTCGAGAAAGCTGTCGAAGAGGCGAGCCGGAAAACCATCGACGCCGCTGTCGCCTGGACCGGTGTCCCCGAAACCCGCGTCGTCCAAACCCGCGTCGCCCAAACCCGCGTCGCCCAAACCCGCGTCGCCTGGACCGGTGTCGTCCGGGCCGGTGTCTGGACCGGTGTCGCGCGGACCGGTGTCCGTGTTGCCGGAGTCGACCGCGCTGTCGCCAAATCCTGCGTCCGCATTCGTCGCGGCATCTGCGCTTGGTCGTCCACCGTCGCCGCATGCAACGAGGAGCACCGCGCACGCCATCGATCGCAGTCGCGCTCCGACGATCGGTTCACTGAGCGCACAACGTCGTCTTCCTGTCATGCTCTTCGATTTCCCGGTCAATAGACGTCGGTTTTGTAGCGTCCGGCCGCAATGAGACCGTCGAGGAACGCTTTCCCGTTCGTCTGCCCCACCGTTTCCGCAATCGTCTGAAACGCGTGAGCAACCGCCGGCGCCATACGTTCCGCATCACCGCAGACGAACACTTCGGCGCCGTTCTGAAGCCACGCCCAAAGATCCGCGCCGCGCTCGATCAGCTTGTGCTGCACGTACACCTTTTCGTCTTGGTCCCGTGACCACGCGAAGTCTGCTCGGTTGAGCACGCCGCTCTTGAACCACGCCGCGAGTTCCTCCTGGTAGAGGAAGTCCGTTGCCTTGTGCTGATGCCCAAAGAAGAGCCAGGTGTGGTTGCGAATCGCGGATGCTTCGACTTCGGCGAGGTAGCCGCGAAAGGGGGCGATCCCGGTGCCGGGTCCGACCATGATGACCGGGCGCTCATCTCGCGGGAAACGAAAGTCGTGATTGGGGACGAGGTAGACGGGAACCTTGTCGCCGATGTTCACCGAGTCGGCGAGCCAGCAGGTCGCAACGCCTCGGACCGCGCGGTCGTTCCAGCGATAGCGGACGGTTTCGATCGTGAACGCGACCCGCTCCAGGTTGCGACTGGGTGAGGCGACCGAAAAGAGGCGCGGTTGAAGTTTGCGCAGCGAGTCCACGAACGCCTGCGCGCGGAGGCCGCGAACCTGATGTTCGGCGAGCACGTCGACGACGTGGCGTTCTTTGCGATACACCCGGAAGGCGTCTTCGCCCTTCGCGAGGGCGGCGCTCGCGCTTCCGCTTCGACAGGAGTCGAGGGCCGTTAGGGTGGTCAGGAAAGGCCCCGTGACCTGGGCGAGACACGTGCGCGAGAGAGCGGTCCGAAGGTCTGTGCCCTCCTTGTTCCAGGAGACCAGCTCGTCGCCTCGAAGGCCGGCGGCCGAGAGCACCGCCTGGATTTCGGCGTCGCCGTTGAGGGCGTGGAGTCCAAAACAATCCCCCACCTCGAACTCGAATCCTGTTCCGGAAAGATCCAGTTCGTAGTGCATGGTCTCTTTGCGCGAGCCAGCGCGCGAGAGAAGGCGCTTGCTCACCACAGGAACCAACGCAGGATTGTCACGGCTCCACCGACGAGGCTCGGACGACGGCGCTGCCTGGGCCTGAGCGGGCGCCTGGCTCGCACTCGTTTGCGTTGCGAGCTCCGAGGCATGTTTGTTGACGTAGGCGATCGCGGTGGCCTGAAAGCCTTCGTAGGCTTCTTCGAAATCGTCGTCGCAGTCCACGCGATCAAAGACGCGGGAGGCGCCGCCGCGGAGCATCGCGGCCTCGAAGTCTTTTCCGCATTGCGCGAAGTTATCGAAGGTGGTCGACCCAAGTCCGCACACGGCAAAGCGGACCTTCGACAGGTCGAATGTCTCCGTCTGCAACGACTCGAGAAGACGCTCGGCGTTGCTCGGCGGTCCCCCGTTGCCGTAGGTACTCGTGACGATGAAAACGAGAGGGTGTCCCGGCAATGCCTGCGGATCGAAGTCCTCCATGTCGATGACCTCTGCGCTGTGGCCGTGCTCGCGCAGAGCCTTCACCAACATCTCGGCGCAGTATTCGGCGTTGCCGGTTTCACTCCCGCAAAGGACTGGAATTTGTGTGGTCATGGCGATGTTGAAAACGATTTTCGAGTTCAACTACGCCACCCGGAGGAAAGACGCAAGGAGCAAGGCGCGGATGTGCGCCTCGTCGCAACCTCTCGCCGCCGATTTCGTTCAGCTGACCGAGCGCGGTCGCGACGAACTCGGCGCGGAAGCCCGCGTAACAAGATCTCGTCCATTCATTCCGTTGCCGGCGATGTTGAGGTGGGCTCTTCGCTGCCGAAGACCTGCAGGGATGCGTAGTCGAAGACGCCGTGTCGCTCAGGACTTTGCCGCGCGTGCCCACAACTTTCTGGTATTCGGGGATGCGGATGTCGCTTCGTCGACCCACCCTCGCGGAGATCTTCCGCGACCACGCAGCGTTCGTGCTTCGGGTCGTTCGGCGTTTTGGCGCGGCGGAAGCCGACGTCGAGGATGTGGCTCAGGAGGTCTTTTTGGTGCTGCACCGACGCCTCGCGGACTACGATCCAGAGCGTCCGATTCGGCCGTGGATTTATGCGATCGCGTTTCGCGTGACATCGGATGCACGACGCAAGACGCAGCGGGCTGCGACGCTGCGGGCGCCGACGCCGGAGCCTGAGGTGGCGCCCGACCGTGCGCTGGAGCTTCAGCACGCCCGCCGGCTGCTCGATGAGGCCCTCGACTCGCTTTCCGCGGACGCGCGCTTCGTCTTCGTCGGGTATGAACTCGAAGGGATGTCGATGAAAGAGATCGCGGAAGCGGCCAACGCGCCCCTTCAGACGTGCTACTCGCGACTGCACAGCGCGCGTGCGCGCGTGATCGATTTTGTGAGACAAAGGAGTTCATGAAGGCGCGCGCGGTGGTGCTGGCGATGGTTGGATGCGCGTCCGTGGTGAGCGCCCAGGACGATTCCCTTCGCGCGGGGTGGCGCGTGGTCGATCCCGAAGATGGCTGCGTCGACGGAGGCGTGATTCGCGAACGCCTCGAGGAGCAGCTCGGGCCCCCAGCGCGGGTGCACGAAGCGGCGTGGGTGTTTGCGTGGACTGTGGAGTCCGCCGACGAGGTCCCTCGCATGCAGCTCGAGGTGACGGCGCCGGATGGAGCGGTCGGACGCCGTGAGATCGAAGGAAGCTGCGCGGAGGTGACCGAAGCGGCCGCGCTCGTCATGACGATGTCGGTGTGTCCCGATTGTCGTGCGCCGGAGCCTTCGGCGCCCCGGGAGCTCGAGCTTCCAGCGGTGCCGGAACCGGAGCCCGAACCCGAGCCGGCGTCTCGCGCGCGCATTGCCGGGGCACTCGGAGCGATGGTGACGTTCGGAATCCTTCCCGGCGTTGCGCTGGGGGTCTCGCTACGTGGCGAAGTGCAGCCTTCACCCGCGTGGAGCGTTGGCGTCCGCGCGGGTCTTCATCCCCGGACGAGCGAGAACGATCCGAGTGGTGAGGCAACGTTTCTGATGGCGGAGGCCGGCGTGTATGCGTGTGCAGGGCGGCTTGCCGCGACTTTACGCGTCGGCGGGTGTGCGGGGTGGACGGCGGCCCTTGTGCGCGCGTCAGGCAACGCGTTTGCCAACGACCGGAATGCGCTTCGTCCGGAGACCTGGCCGGAGGTGAGCGTGCAGCTTGGGTGGGGCGAAGTGGTGGGGGGACGTCTCGTCGCGGGGCTTTTGTTTCCGCTGGTTCGGGACCGCTACGCCGTCGACGTTGGCGGGGCAGCGCGAACGCTTCACCGCGCATCGACGATCGCGGGGCGTCTAACCCTCGAGCTTACGTTTCGCTAGGACGCACTACTCGGTAGGAGGACGCACTACTCGCGGAGGAGGCGGCGAACGCTGCGGGCGTGCGCGGAGTTTCCGTGCGCGTCGAGGAAGCGGCGTGCCCGACGCTGGGCATCGCGCTCGCGTCCGAGCTTTTGCAAGGCTTCGATGGCGACGACTTCGCGTTCCTGGGCGAGGACCCCTTGGGCAAATCGCTGGCGATGCTCGTTGGCGGCGCGGAGAGCAATGGCGGGGTTGCGATCGACGGCGGCGCGCGCCCGTCGCAGAAGGGCGGTCTCCGCAACGATGTCGGATGCAGGTGCGGGCTGGGCCTCACGACGGGAGTCGCGCGGCCTTCGTCGGGTCTCCATGGAGGTCTCAACTTCGGCGGGGGCCGCAGTGGCTTCCTCCGCCGCGGTGACTTCCTCCGCCGCAGTGACTTCCTCCGCCGCAGTGACTTCCTCCGCCGCAGTGACTTCCTCCGCCGCAGTGACTTCCTCCGCCGCGGTGACTTCCTCCGCCGCGGTGACTTCCCGTGCCGGTTGCACCTCCACGCGTTGCGCTTCGGCGCGAGGCGCGGGTTCCGCGACGGGATCTGGCTCCGAGGTCGCCGTGTACACGAGCGCGCCGGTTCCCGACGCGACACAAACCGCGATCGCGAGTTTGGCAGCGAGCGAGCCCGCCGTCGCCGCACCCGCTCCCGCTGCAGCGCTACCCGCCGCCGTTCCAGCGGCAGCGCTACCTGCCGCCGACGTTCCCGCAGCCTTTGCAGACGCGGCCGCGACAGCGCCTGTCCCCACGCCAACCGCGACGAGGGGGCCGAGACGCGTCGCAAGCGACCGCACCGTCTGTGCGTCGGGTTCGTCGATGGACGCGCTCGCCAGAAGCTCCGCTACACGCGGATCGTCTTCCGGCCACGGGGTGTCTTCGCCCATCGGTTTTCATCTTTCCCTTGGAGTCGAACCTTGTAAAGGCGTATCCGGGTAGAGGATGACCGACGGATCCACGCGTGCGCGCGAACTGCAGAAAGCTCTTCTGGAGCTCGTGCGCTGCCCTCGCTGCGAAGACGACCTGGTCGTGGCGGACGCGCTTCGATGCGGCGCCTGCGAGGTCTCCTTTCCCGCGGTGGGTGCGGTTCCCTGTCTGCTTCCCGATCCCAACGCGGCGCGCCTTCGTTGGCAGAACCAGCTCGCGTTGATCCACCAGGAAGGCGAGTCGACCATCGACACCTTTGCGCGGCAGGCGTCCCGACCGGGGCTGCTATCCACCACGCGAGCGCGCTTGAATGCGCAGATCGAACTCACCCGCGTGGTCATGGCGGAGGTCGATGCGCTCCTCGTCCCGGCGGTCGGTAAACCGCGTGATCCGAAGGGTCCGGTGCCGCGATTCAGCCCGCTCGAAACGGTGCAGCTCGCTCATCGAGACTGGTCGTGGCCCGAGAGCGACGAGAACGAAAAGGCCCTCAGTTGCGTCGAAAAAGCCCTTGTTTCGCCGCTTGGAACGACGCTCGTGCTCGGCGCGGGCGCGGGGCGGCTTGCCTACGACCTCAGCTTTCGGCGAGGAACCTCGTCGGTCGTTGCCCTCGACATCGATCCGCTCGTTCTTCTTGTGGCCGAGCGGATGGCGGCTGGCGAAACCCTCACGCTGACGGAGCCGCGCGCGAACGCGGTGGACCTTTCGCGCTTGAGCGCAGCGCGTACGCTCGTTCCGCCGCGGGGCCCCTCCACGATGCTTCCGCTGCTCGCGAACGGCATGACCCCGCCGGTGCGAAGCGGCGTCTTCGACACGGTGCTCACGCCTTGGTTTACGGATTTGATTCCGGATCTTCGCCGCTTCGTCGGCGAACTGCGGCGCGTGCTCAAGGACGGAGGACGCTGGGTTCATTTTGGTCCGCTGCTCTATCCGCTGCACCGTCCGGGTGCGGAGCGCTTTTCGCAGGACGAGCTCTTCGAGCTTCTCGAGGTCGCGGGGTTTGTTCGCGAGTCGCTGGTCGAAGCACGGCTCGACTACGCGTTTTCACCGCTCACGGGACGCGGCCGCATCGAGCCCTGCTTTGCGTTTTCCGCGCGTCTTGCGGAGGCGCCTCGACGCAGCGCGGACGGTCTCGCCCCGTGGGTGGTGTTGCCTCACGAGCCCATTCCCGCGATGGCGAATCCCTCGCCTCAAGGTCCGGGCGAAGCCGCGATCGCGGAGCTCGTCGACGGCGCGCGAAGTATTCACGACATCGTGCGCATCGTGGGACAGCGCGCGGGCCAAACGCCGCCGGAACTCTACGATGGCGTGCGCGCGTGCCTGCTCCGGATGCACCCCGACGCGACGTTGTGACGCGACGCTGAGGCGAAGTTGAAGCCCTGGTGGCGGCTCTCCGTGCGTCTCGAATATCTCGTGATCACAATGCTTTTGGCAGTTCTCTAAAAAAGATCGCGCTCGTTCTCATAATTTTCGCAGCTGCGCACCAAGCGTACACGTGAAGCGATGGCTGTGTCTGATGGGCGTCCTCGCGAGCTGTACCGGCAGCATCGGCGACGGCGCCGCGGATCCTGAATCCCGGCCCCCAAACGACGACCCCGACATCGACCCGGACATCACCCTCGCCGATCAGCGTGTTCGCCGACTCACCGAGCGCGAGTACCACGCGACCGTCGCCGCGCTCTTTGGCGCGTCCCTCGGCGAGGTTCCCTTTCCGACCGCATCCGCGCCGAACGGTTACGACAACTCGGCCGCAGGCCTGCGCGTCGAAGGTGTGCTCACCCAATCGCTTTGGAACACCACGAGCGAGATGGCCGACGCCGGCGCCGACGTGCTCCTCGCCGAAGGGTGCACGCCCGCGAGCGAAACGGACGAGGTTTGCGCGGCGGAGCTGCTCGGCGAGCTCACCGCGCGCGCGTATCGCCGCGAGCTCGACGACACCGATCGCGAACAGCTCCTCACGCTCTTTCGGGCCGGTGCCCAGGGCGGCACGTTTCGGGAAGGCCTTCGCGTGGCCCTTCGCTTCGTGTTGCAGTCGCCGGATCTCCTCTACCGGCGTGAGCTCGGCGAAGCAGGCGACGACGGGGTCGCCGTGTTGAGCGGCGAAGAGACGGCCTCGCTTCTCGCCTACCTGCTCACCGGCGAACCGCCCGACGAACGGCTTCGCGAGCTCGCCACACGGGGTGAGCTCTCGGACGGAGAGGTGCGCGCCAGCGAGGTTCGCCGTCTGCTCGAAGGGGCGTCCGCCGAGGCGGTGATCGCGCGTTTTGGGCAGCAGTGGCTCGAAGCGGAGCATCTCGACCTGCTGGCGCGCGATCCGGAGACCTACCCAGAGTGGGCGACCCTCCGCGAGGCCTTCGAAGAGGAAGCCGGGCACTTTTTCGCCGATGCGGTGCTTCAGGAAGACGCCGGTTTGCCCGCCCTCTTTCGGCGTTCCCACACTCGGGGCGGCGACGATCTCGCAGCGTTCTACGGCGCGAGTCGGGACGGCGACGTACTTCGCTTTCCGGACGACGAGCGCCGCGGTGTGCTCATGCTCGGCGGGGTTCTCTCGCACCTCGCGCAAGCGGTGCAGCCCTCGCCGGTGCAGCGCGGTCACTTCGTGCGCACGCGCCTGCTCTGTCAGACGCTTCCCGATCCGCCGCCCGACCTTGTCGTCGCGCCCCCGCCGCCCGACCCCACGCGGACGAATCGCGAGTCCTGGGAAGAGACGACGAACGGACCCACCTGCGCGGTCTGTCACACCCTCATGAATCCGATCGGCTTTGCCTTTGAGTCCTTTGATGCGATCGGCCGCTACCGCACCGTCGACAACGGCCAGGCGGTCGATACCACCGGCACCCTCGGCGGCACGGACGTGGACGCGCCCTTCGCGGACGCGGTTGAACTCAGCGAACTTCTCGCCGAAAGCGAGATCGCGCGTCGCTGTTTTGCCGCGCACTGGTCCGAGTTTGCCCTCGGCACGTCGCCGAGTCCGGCCCGCCGACGTACCGCCGAACTCGCGGCGACAACCTACATGGAAGGCGGAAGCATCGCCGCGCTGATCGAAGACTTCGTCGCCGCCGACGCGTTCGTTCGTCGCCGCGTGGTTTCGGAAGGAGAAAGTCTGTGAGCCGTTCGGAGCGAGGACGACGACGTTTTCTCAGGCAGCTCGGGTTGGCGACGGCGACCGTGCCGCTGCTTCCGCTATTGCGTTCGCCGCTTCGGGCGCAGCACGACGGACCGCCGATGCGCGTGCTGCTTCTCTACACCGGCTTCGGCGGACGCTGGGACTACTTCCGCCCGCGGATGGCCGGGATCGGCTTTTCCGATCCAGGGATTCCCGCGGGGCTCGAGCCCGCCGCCGCCGTCAACCTCGCGCTCACGCCGGAGTCGCTCATGTTCGAGGGTTCGGCCCTTGCGCCCCTCGCGGACTACGCGTCGCGCATGACGATTCTCGAGGGGCTCAGCATGGAAAACAGCCTCTTCGAAAACTCGCCCATCGTTGGCCACGAGCGTTCGCCGGCGGCGTTCTTCACCGGCGGCGGACCCCGCGAAACGCCCGACGGCAACCTTGCGACGGGGCCCTCGATGGAGTTTGCGCTCGGGGAACGTCTCGGCGGAGACACCGCGCAGCGCTCCCTTCGTCTCGGCATCGGCGCACGCGTTTCGACCAGCCACTACGACACCATCGGCTACGACAACCGCGGCGATCGGCTTCCGGGACTCACCGATCCTCGAGCCACCTTTGAAGCGCTCTTCCGCGGGTTTGTCGGAGAGGGCGAAGAGGTGGACGAATCCGCTCTCCGGCAGGGCGCGCAGGATCGCGCGGTGGTCGACGCGCTCCTCGCGAGTGCAGCGCGGTTGCGTGGTCGCCTTTCCGGGACGGAGGAAGCGAAGCTTACTCAGCACATGGACGCCCTTTCGGACATCGAAAGACGACTGGGCGTAGGCGAAATGCCAGGGCCTGTGACCTGCGGCGAGCCGACTCCACCAGTCACGAATCCCGCAGCGACCGGTACGAGCATGAACGATCACACCGATGTGATGCTCGACATCGTGGCACAGGCGTTCGCGTGCGACCGCACCCGCTACGTCAGCGCGGTGTGGGGCGCCAACGTCGACAACTTTGCACCATGGCTTCTCTCGGACGTGGACGATTGGCACAACCAGGTGGCTCACGTGGTCGACGCAGACGACGCTCAGGGCGCGCAGGCTGTTCGCTGGATGGCGGAGCTCCAGCGCTACTACGCGACCTCGATTGCCGGCTTCATGGAGCGCTTGGACGACATCGACGAAGGCGACGGAACGGTCCTCGACAACACGCTGATCGTTTGGGGACAAGACTTCGGTATTGGCGCACACACCGGGGTGAACGTTCCTTACGTCCTTCTTGGGGGCGCGAAGAACCGCCTCAACATGGGCCGCTACATCAGCTACTACGACCCGCAGGAAGACCCCCTCTACTTTTACGCCCCGGGGGATCCGGCGAGCTATCGCGCGAACAACCACATGTTCACGAGCATCATGCAGGCCGCGGGCGTCGAAGAGGAGGAAGCCTTCGGCGGCATTGCGGGAACGCTCGACGACATTCACCGCGGATGAGTCGCTCGAACCCGAGGGCGCGCTGTTGGGCTCCACGCTGTTAGGCTCCACGGGTGCTACGTCGATGCACGGTGCTCTTCGGTCTCCTCGCGTGCGGTGAGATCGTGACCCTTGGCGAGACCGACCGTGGCCTTGCGACCGCGATCGCGGTGGGCTTCGAACACATGTGCGTCGTCGCCGAAGGGGAGCTCTACTGCCAGGGCTTCAGCGTGCATGGCAACCTTGTCGGGCCTTCGCCGCTGACGCGGATCGAAAGCGCCGATGACATTCGCGACGCCGTGCAGGTTTCCGCGGGGTTTCGCTTTAGCTGCGTTCGCCGCGCGACCGGCGAGGTCGCCTGCGTCGGTGAGAACGACCGCGGCCAGCTCGGCAACGGCGAAACCGAAGTCTCCACCGTGCTGCTCCCCGTTCCCGACCTGCGCGCCAAAACGCTCTCGTCTGCGGTTTGGAGCACCTGCGCCATCGACTTCGACGACGAGCTCGTCTGCTGGGGTGACAACGCCGACGGAGAGGTCGCGCCGGATCTTCGCGACACGCCCTTTCTTACGCTGCCACGGCGGGTGGGCGTGCGGGCCCAGGCGGTGGCAACCGGCGATAGCCATACCTGCTTTGTCGACTTCGAAAACCGCGTACGTTGCTTTGGGCGCAACGTGAGCGGCGAGCTCGGCGACGGAACGAGCGAACCTCGAAGCGGCATCGTAACGGTTGCGGAGCTCGGGGAGGTGAACGCCGTGCGCGTCTCCGGAAACCCCTTTCTCGAAGACCATAGCTGCGCGCTCGATCGCGACCGACGCGTTTTCTGCTGGGGTGACGATTCCACCGGGAGCATCGGCAACGGTGACGCCGCGGGGTCGTTCACCCCTTCGCGGGTTTTTGGAATCGGTCCGGTTCATCGCCTCGTTGCGGGCGGAAAAACCGTCCTCGCCGAGACCGACGAGGGCTGGTTCGTGTGGGGCAACCGCGGATCAATGCGGACGTTTCTCGGCGACGGGCTCGACTGGGGCGAACCTGTTCCGGTCGAGGGGCTCGAGGAATTTGATCAGATTGCGCTCGGTCTGATCACCAGCTGCGCACTCCAGGACGGTCGGTTCTTTTGCTGGGGCGAAAACGCCTTCGAACAGTTCATCGACTTCGAAGACGACGCGGTCGTTCCGGTGACGGAGTTTGCAATTCCAACGAGAGAATAGCGCGCGAAACGCGAATACGTTTCGGCGAAGAGCTCACCTAGCGTGTCCCTATGTCGCGCGTTTGCTCCCTGGCGGTTTTGGTATTTGTTTCCTGTGCGCCGGGCGAAGTCGCTCCAGCGAGCGAGTCGCTCACGGTGGTGTTTGTTCCGCCGGATCCCGGCCAGGAGACCCAGTACGAGTGCATCCGCACATTGACCCCAAGCCACAGCGACGCGATCTACGGACCGACGACGGCCCGGGTCACCTATCCGGTGCAGGACACCGCACTTGGATGCAGTTTTTCGGCCATCGGCGGTGAGGTGGTGCTCCTGCTCCCGGGCGCGGGTTTCGTTCCGGCGGACTACACGCACCTCAGCGAGCATCTCGCGCGCAACGGCTTTCTCGTGGTTGCGGTCGATGCCACGGAGGCATCGCCCTCGCAGCACTGTGGTCCTTCCTCGGCGTGCGCGGAAGATCGCGCCGAGCGAGGCGTTCGTTTTCTCCGCTGGTGGCGCGATACGACGCCCTGGTCGGACCGCTTCGACTTCGACCACGTCGCGGTGATCGGCCACAGCCGCGGAGGAGAAGCCGCGGCCTTCGCTGCGTCGTATGTGCGCAGCGAGATCGGCGGCGGCGCAGTCGACGCGGTGGTCGCCCTTGCGCCCTCGGACAGTTCGCTTCCCGCGATCGAGCTGAGCCGAAGCGACGCGCGATCGGTCCTCGTGATGTACGGCTCGCGCGACGAAGACGTGCTCAGTCAGTCGCCGGCACCGATGGCAAACCCAGCCCCGACAGGCTTTCTTCTCTACGATCGCACGGGCAGCGAGTACGGCATCGAATCGCCCTGGGCGCTTTCCCTCGGCGACCGGATCGAGCGCGCGTTTGCCTTTGTTCACGAAGCCGACCACGCGCAGTTTAGCGATCGCTGCCACACCTTCGCCTGCGTGAACTCGACACATCCGGACGGGGTCCTCGACTGCGAGGCGCAGCAGGCCGTCACGCGCTCCTTCGTCACGGCGTGGCTCAGGCTCCAGGTGCGCGGCGAGTCGCCTTACCGCGTGTTCTTCAACGACACGATCGAAAACCCCTTCATGCTGCCGCTCGGATCTTCGGGACCTCACGTGTTGAGCTACGGGCTCTACGACGACGGTCGCGTCTACGGCCGCATGGTGGAGGACAACTTCGAGGATGCGGAGCTCTCGACGGGCACTGCCGGGTCGGCCGTCACGACCTTCGGGGTGAGCGCCGAAGTTCGCGCGACCCCGGAGACAGCCGGGACCTTTCCGCACGGCCCTCAGGGGCGCCACTTTCTTCGCGTCACCGACATCGGCGACGCCGGCGATCGCATCGAGTGGGAGTTCCCGCGCGCATTTCGCGGGGCCCCGCCTCGACGCGGCATTGAGGAGTTTCACACCCTTTCCCTCCGCGCGGGTCGCGAGTTCGAAAGCGCGGAGCCGTGGACGATTCACCCCCCTCGCCTGCGCGTTCAGCTTCGCCTGGCAGGGGGTGCGACCAGTCCGCAGATCGCGCTTCACACGCTCCCCGATCCCGACGGCCACGACGTCTACGCCACGCTTTGCGGTCAGATTCTTCCCTACGGGGTGAGTCCTTTGCGAACGCTCCGGGTGCCTCTCAATGAGTTTGGTGTCGACCTCGCAGACGTTCGTGGGGTGATCGTGTACCTCGACGTGAACGAGCTTGCCGGCGAAGCGGTCTACCTCGACGACCTGCGCTTCGAAGGAGCGCCGGAGCAAGTTCCCTTCAGCAGGGCAGCCTGCGCGAACGTCGCGCCGCCGGAGCCTCCTTCGCGCGTGTTTCCGCCCCGCGTCAATCCGCGCGTTGGTATCTGCGGCGCGAGCAGCGGCCCGGAACTTCTTGCGCGCGTCGCCGACGAAACCTGCGCGCAGGTGGTTCTCTCCGCCGGCGACTTCGACCTCGCGGGCCCCCTTCGAATCGACCGCCCGGTCGATCTCATCGGACAGGGCGCGAGTACGGTCCTGCACTTCGGCATCGAGTTTCGACCGCCTCTCGGTTCGGGCGCAGACGCGACCGAAGGGGCGTCCGGATCCTCCCTTCGCGGCGCTAGGTTTGTGATCAACAACCCGGCGCTCGTTCCTCAGGCGCCGGTGACCGGCCTTCCGAACACAACCTACGTTCTCGGCTTTTGGGAACAGGCCGGCGCGGTGGAAGGGCTCCGCGACATCACCCTCGAAGACATCGCGATCGATGGACGCTACACGGTCGACCAAGGGGTCCTCGGGACGGCGCCCCGGGGCGCGCAGCTCCGGCGGATTTCGGTTGGCCGCGTGCGCCGCTTCGGCATCAACCTGCGCAACGCGCGCCCCATTCCCGTTCCCGCCCACGACGCCGCGTACCTTTCGGATCTAACGATCGCCGGCGTACAGGACGACAGCTGCCTCGACGCGGAGTGGGATCCCAGCTGCGGCGCGACCGGTTCGCATCAGGCGGGGCTCTGGGTCGGCGCGAGCCATACGCGAGCCGTGCGCGTACGCGTTCGGGACGTCTACTGGACCGGCGTCGCTACGGGTCGTCTCGAGGGAGTGAGCAACGTGAGTCTTCGCGACATCGACGTCGATCGCATCGGTCTCGAGGACGCGGCGGAAGAAGCGGGCGTGGGCGCAGGCACCGGCGTCTACATCGAAAAGATATCGACCGATTTTTCCCTCGGGCAGTTTTGCATCGGGCCCGAGACGGAGCGCGGCGTCAACGTCGAGTGGGACCTTTGCGTTTCCGGCAACGGCGCGGTTCGCCCGCACATCTTTACCGGTCGAATCGAGTCGGAATACATGGGCGTCGGCCTGGACTGGGGAACCACCGACGCGATCGTCGAAGACATCCGCGTAGCGAACCCGCGATGGTCGGCGTTCGTGTTCCACAACAACTGCGATCACCCGGGACAGGTATTGGACGGCTCCTGCAGTGCGCCTACGTCGTGCACGAGCGCAGCCACGACGACAACGACGTGGCAGAACCTCTGGGTGGACGCTCCCGACGTTTGTCCACCGGGGGTTCATCCGGGAAGTGCGGCGTGCACCTGCGCACTGAGCTTTACTCCCTACGATCCCGACTCCGGTTCCGCGAAGACTTGCGCGTACCCCTAGAGCCTCGTCGGGTGATAATGCAGAAGGCTCTTCCTCGCTGGAGTTAAGCTGGGCAGAAGCCTAGGTTGACCATGCCAGAGTATCGATACATCGCGTTCGTGGGACTGCTGTGGGCATGTGGACCTTCGACGGTCCCGAACGCGACAACGCCGGAGCGAACTTCGGATCGAGAGTCTTTGGTTGCGCAGACGACGTTTCTCGACGGCCGATTCTCGGCAGAGTTTTCGACGTCGTTTGAGCCGCACCAGGTGTGGGAGTTTCAGGAGAGATTTCCGAGTCACTACGACGCGCGCCGTGGGAGCAAGGATGGGTGCGAGCTGGTCCTCGCGCTTCGAAGCGACGGACGTCTTCGTCCCGCCGAGCTTCCCCCGGGCCAGCGCGTTGGCGACCTCGAGGTGCACACCACTCGCCTCCGCAGCTTTGAAGAACTTGGGGATCCGCAAGCCGCGGTGGGCGCGGTGGTGTTTGAACCCGACCGAACGGCGACCGATCTCTATCTCTGGCCGATGTCGGCCGTCGATGGGTTTGACGGCGAAGGCGATTGGCTGGAATGGCAGCGGAACCACCCGCATCTTTCGCGCTGCTTCGACGTTGCCGAGCGTTATCTTGCCGAGCTGGTGTCCACCCTGAGGGCACGCCGGCCCTTTGCACCGGTGAAGGACACGGTGAGTTTTGGGTTCGACCGGGCGCTGGAGGCGCAGGCGACCTTTCGCGGGGAGCTTCCCGAAGGCTGGATCATCACGCTGAAGCCCGCGTTCGACGCCGAGTTTTCACAGGTGCATCCCCGTGCGACGTGGGCGTGGTCCGCCTCCGAGCCGGTGCCGCGCGCGGTGATGTGGGCGTAAGTGGAACCGACTCGCGCCCGTCTTCGCGACGGGAACGACTCTTTGGGTACGATCTCGCGTTCAACGACGAAGGCTGCGCTGAGCTGCGGGATGAGGTCGTGCCGCTCGTTCAGTTCCTCTGCCTCCACGGCACGCCGACGGAGCAGGACGAACTTCTTCGTGTGCTGCGGTCGTTTCGCCGCATCGAAACGCCCTAGCGTCCTCGCTCAAAAACGAGACGAGAGCTGGAGGCCGGCGCTCCGCGCGACTCGGCCCCACGCGGCAACCGGCGTGATCCGCCATCGGCTCTCGTGCCCGCGCAGTCCCTGAAGCAATCGCTCCGGATGGGTGTCTCCGAAGAAGTGCAGCGCGCCGACGATCATTTGAAGCACACCCACCGGGACGAAGATGTAGCCCGCGATGTTGTTGTCGCGTTCGTCCGCGAGCGATGCCGCGCCCAGCGCGGAAAAACTCGCACCGTGCAGAAGCGTGAGGACGCCGCCGAGGAGCCGCGTCGAGCGCGCCATCTGACCCCGGTTCCGAAGGTAGAGCACACCTGCGTGCTCGAGCTGAACGGGATCCTCAAGGAGAGCCGCCGCCGATGCAGCGCTGGCCTTTCGCTCGGCGACCCGCATGAGCCCGTGGACGATCACACCGGCGCCCGTGGTGAGGAGCGCAATGCTCGCGCCTTGGGTAAACCCATCGCGTCGCTCCATGCCGAGGAGGTCACCGTCCGCGAGGGCCATGGTTCCAAGGACCAGTCCGGGGAGAACACCCGCGGCAGCGACCGTGAAGGAGAACCACTGTCCGTTTGCGTCCGTCTCGTGCATGTCCGTCACCGCAGCGCTCAGCGCGCCTTGTTCGGGAGCGAGTTGGGCGTGTCCGGTGCGTGGAATCGCGAAGAGCATGGCGACGAGAGTCCATCGCACGAATGGGTGGGGTCCGGGTTTGATCATGGGGCCTATCCGGGTGGGTCCCGAGTGTTGGCGCGGCGTTGGAGGCTCGGCAAGCGGCTTGCGCGATTAGGCAATCCTTGCGTAGCCGCGCTTGTCCCCACGGGCTTTCAGAGTGGCACGCGTCCTGCTCTATGCTCGCGCCATGGGTTGGTTCGAATTCCTTCGGCAGCGAGAACAAGAAAAGGCCGACGCGGCCGCCAGAGCGGTGGAAGCGGCGAAGGCGGATTGGCGAAGTGCCGCGTGGGCAAACCTCAGCGATCGCGACTTTGTCGAAACGATCTACACCGAGGTCAGCAACGCCGAGCCTTCGGTGGGGTGGACGTGGAAGCGCGCGAAACTCGCCCTGGGAGGAGGGCCCGAGTCGGCGCGGATTCTCCTCGACCAGGGCGCGGGAGATGCAGCGCCGTGGATCGCCGCCCAGCTTTTTGGCGACAACGCGGGACAGATCGCGCGACTGCTCATGCAGGGGCTGGATCTCGGACGACCGATCGCCGATCGCCTTGAGGACGAACGACTCGTTCCGTTTCTTGCGGGGAGTCCGCACGAGGCCGATCGGGACGCTGCCGCCGCCGTCCTCTCGGAACAGCCCGCGCCCAATCGGTTTCATTTCGCCAACCGTCTTGCGCTTTGTGGGGACGCGCGCGCGGATTCCTTTCTGACCGAAGTGATGACGTCGATCGTGGAAGGTCGAACCGAGGAAACGATCGGCGACGACGAGCACGCCCTCGATGCGCTCTCGCGCAGCTGCATTGCACGTTTTGACTCCCCGGAGCGTTCCCGCTGGATCGAGGCGTGGGCGAAGATTGCCCCCACCGGCGGTCTCTGGGCGATGCATGCGCTCGCGGGCCTTGGAGATGGCACGGACGACGCGGCGACCGACGTCCTGAAGCGCTTCGTTGCCGCCCGCATCGACGACCGCGCGGAGACTCGCGTCATGCGAATGGCCGCGAACCTCGCCCTCGCGGCACGCGGGCACGAACCCTTGCTGGATGAACCCTTGCTGGAGGACGCGCGCTGGGTTCGAAGCGACCTTCATCCGGAACGCTACAGCTGGCCGAAGAGCGAAGACCTCGTCATCGTGCGTCGCTTCGTCGCGGAGTGTTTCCTTCGCGGCGGAACCGAGGAAGAAAAGGAGTGGGCGGCGGGATTTGTGACGAGCCCCTTTTGGTTTCTCCGAGAAGTGGGCGACAAAGCGTGCGCTGCGCTTGGACGTCGACCCGAGCGAATCTACTTCGACGCCGTTCGCGCCGAAGAGGTGCTCGCCGAAGAGGGGCCGGGCGGTCTTTTTGCGGCGCTCGATGATCCTCGGTCCGTCTTTCTCGATGTGATCGTGGACGCGCTCGCCAAGCGCGCGGACGAAGACGAGGCGCTTCGGGATCAGCTGATCGCGTACGCGCGGCGCCGTCTCGAATCGCAGCCAAACTTCTACGTTCAATACGCGGACGACGTGCCGGAGGACAGCAAGCGCGCGATGCGCTTCTTGCGCGGTCTCGACAGCGAAATCCAGCAGGAAAAACTCGCGGGCACAACGAGCGCCTGGATTCAAACGCTCCTCCTCGAGGGCGCGAAGATGCAGCGCCCGCAGACCCCGCTCGCGATCCCGGAGGGGGTGAGCGTGCGGTGTTTCGATTCGGCACCTTTCGTGCTCGGCTCACACATCAACGGCCTCGACGTATCGCCGGACGGAACGCTTCTCTGTGCCGTCGGAGGCGAATGCGCGCGCATTGTCGACGCCCATACGGGAGACGTTCTGCGCAGCCTCGAGCTCCGGTGGAACTGGGGCTACGACTGCGCGTTTCATCCCAGCGGAACGCAGGTCGCCGCGAGCTTTCACGGCGGCCACGTCGAGATCTACGACGTCGCGACCGGCCAGCGCACCCACGAGTTCATCGGGCACGGCGGTGTACCGACGGGGACGCGCTGCCTGGCCTGGTCTCCCGACGGAGAAGTCCTTGTGAGCGGAGGAGGCGACGGAAGGCTGATCGCCTGGGACGTCGAGACGCGCAACGCGCGCTGGGTGATCGAGGGCGGGCCCGGCTCCTATCAGGACGTCATCTTCCTCTCGTCCCAGCAGATCCTCGCGACGCATGTCAAAACCACCGGCGGCGAAAAGAACTTTCTTCAGTTCATCGACGTCGCGACGGGTGAAGACGAGCGCGTCGCCACCGATCGCTCCATCTGGTCGCTCGCGCTGCGGGACGACGGTCTCTTTGCGATGGCGGGCGATGGGAAGAAGATCCAGGTGGGTCGCTTTCGCGGGACGTCCTTTGTCGAAGAGCAGACCTTCGACCACGAGAAGGTCGTTCGACTCCATTTTGCGGGGGAGCGTCTTTGGTCGGCCACCGAAACGGGGAAGTGGGCCTACGTCGACCTCGCGGAAAACGAGCTGACGGAGGTTCAGTCCGGCGGCCCGCTCTGGGGCATGTGCTTCCACGGCGAACGCTGCTTCGCGGTGGGAACGTCCGGCCGGATCTTCGTCGCGGAGGGAACCTCGCTGGTGGAACACGGCGCGGGCGCTTCGCACAACAAGCGTCTTGTGGGATCCGTCGAGCTTGCGAGCGGCGAACTGGTGACGGTTGACTGGGACGGCATCATGATTCGCTGGCCCACCCGCGGGCCCGGACGTTTGCTCGCCGAACTGGGCCTCACGGCGGAGAGCATGGTGCTCCTGGACGAAACACGCGTGCTCGTCGGCAGTCGCAAGGGACTTCGCCTCGTCGATCTCGAAAGCGGTGACATCCTCGCCCAAACGGACGAGCGGGCTGACGACATCGCGGTTCAAGGGGACCTCGTGGCCCACGCCGCGGACGAACACGTCGCGTTCAAACGTCTTCCGAGTCTTGCGCCGGCTGGGATCGAGCCGGTGCACGTCGGAAGCGACGACATCGATTCCCTTTGCGCGGCCTTTGGCGGATTTCTCGCCGGCACGGAAAAGGGCGAGGTCGGTTTTATTACCGCCGAAGGCGCGCTCGAGTGGTTGAAAACAGACCACGGCGCAGACCGAATGCGAAAAGGCGATCCGCACCGCGACGTCTGCAGCGTGGTCACCAGCGGCTCCTATTTCGTCAGCGGCGCGACCGACCACGTGGTCCGTGTGTACAACTGGAATGAGGGCGCCGCGGATCCGGTGCTACGGATCGCAACGGGCTTTGGTCTCTTCAACCGTTTGGCGGTCCAGGGAAGCCGACTGGCGATCCCGGCAAGCTATCGACTCGAGGTGTACGACTTGGAAACGCGAAGCCTGGTGCTCGAGCTCGATCATCATGCGTTCGACAGCAACGAGCTGATGGGCGCGCACTACCTCCGGGACGGGCGATTGCTCCTTCGCACCAAAGCCGGCCGGATCTTTCTCGTGGAGGATGCCCGATGAAGCTCGATGGAACGCAGCTGGACGATGTGCTCGCGCTGATCGGAACAACACCGGTCGACGAGGACACGGACGAACTCAAAACCCTCGAGGCGGCGCTCGGGCAGCGCCTTCCGGAGGAGAGTCGCGCGTTTCTCCGGGCGCGCCCGACCTTGGATCACCCGCATGCGGAGGGACATCCTGAGATTGACGACTCGTCGTTTGCGCACGGTCTTCCGAACGTGGACGAGTGGCTTTCGAATCTGGCGAAGCCGCTGCTCGGCCGCTATCTCGCGACGATGCACTTGATCGGAATCTATCCGGTGGGCGTGCAGGTGAACCGCGGCGACTTCATGTACGCAGGGCTGGTGATGGAGCCCTACGCCGAGGGAGTCGGCGGCGTGATGTACTACGACGAGCGGGAAATCGGGACCTGGCGCGGGAGCGTGTCGGCGTTTCTTCACCAGGAGGTCGTCAACCTGTGGGAGGCCGTCGAGGAGGAGCTCGAGGATCTCGAGGACGACGAACGGAAGGACTACAAACCCGACTTCGATGACTTTCGGGATGTCTTTGCCTTTGAAGGATTTTGTATGGAAGCGCCGCCGGAAGGGTCCTTTCCGAAAGCGCTCAACGACGCCTGGAACGAGCACTGGCGCGCGCGCATGCCGCTGACGCGTCGCTGGTGGGTGAGCGGTTTTCTTCGCGGCGACATCGATCGCTACGAGCTTGAGCGCGTGCCGCGAATTGAGGATTGGGAGGATGCGAAGGAGACGGTCTCCGAACGCTACGCCGACGCGATGTACTGGCTTCTCGCGCATGCGATCCTCGGCAACGAAGCGGAGCTCGAGGACTGCCTTGCCCGGACGAAGGACCACGCGGGGACCTTTGTGCAAGCGCTTCGAGAGGCGGCGCCGGGTCTGGTCGCGCGGTTTGCGGCGCAGCGAGAGACGCTCTTCGAGGTCGCGCGCAAGGCGGGGTGAGCGTCAGCGAACGCGTTGCCAATGAAGCGGTCCGGCGCCGCCGTAGGGATGCGCGAAGAGTCCCCAGCCGTTCGGCGGCAGAGCCCAGGGAACGCTCGGCAGTCTCCTGGTTTCCCGGCGTTCGAGGTCCACGAGAAGGACTTCGGATCCGCGACGAACGACCACGCTTTGGTCAAACTGCTGGTGGTAGCGCGACCACGAGTCCGCGGTTGGTCCGGCGACGTCGACCTGCGTTTCGCGTTCGAGGTCCCGAATCTGAAGGCGGCCGTCTCGCCTGCGAACGAGGACGCGCTCACCAAAGTGACCCAGGGGCTGTTCGGGGAGAAGCGATCCACGGTGAAGATCGACGGTGACGTCTTCGTTTGCTTCGCTGCTTGAAAGGGTACGAAATCGCGCGGGCCACCAGTCGTCGTGTTGCGCGCGGCTGCGGATGCCGAGATCGATTCGCGCGCCCCCGCGAAAGATCACCACCGGTGCGGGCGACGCCTCCGCCCTGCAGGCGACGAGGACCGTTTGATGCGGAGCGCTTACGCCGAGAACCACGCCGCCGCAGGCCGGGGGAACCGCCTCCTGCTCGCCGGCCCATTCGAGGGCGTCGTCCTCGCGGCGGAGAAGAACCTGCGAGCCGTCCCAGGCGACGAGCGCCGAAGCGGGAGCGACCGATCCGCCAGTCGCCGTGCGCACCACGCTTCGAGACCAGCCATCCCGTCCGTACCAGAGCTCGTCTCCCGCCTGCGCCTCACATCGAGACTGCGTTCGTATGCGCCGCGGCGGGCGGATCTCGCCGTCACCGTCTCCGTCGTAGAGCGCGTTGCCAAGAATCGCGAACGTCCCGGCCCCAAGGAGCCGCGCTTGAAAGACGCGCCGAACCGGCCAGGGGACTCGGCGAGTTTCGCCGGTGTCGAGGTTGCGAACGAAGAGGCGGCCGGGTTCGACGTACATGACCTCGGAGTCGCTGAAGCTCACCGTCGCCCCCGCGTCTTCTCCGCGCGCGAGAACTTCTTCGCGGCCTCCGTGGTGCCGGAGAATCAGCGCGTCGCCAACACGAATTCCGACGAAGTCTCCGCTCGCGGTCGCGCCGAGAAACTCATCGATCGGGCGGCCCTCGGGAACCTCGTCGCTCGCGAGGCGCAATCGGCGGTTTGGCTCGCAGTAGACGACCCACCGTCCCGCCGGGTCGATGGCAACGCGCGTGAGGGGTCGCGCGCTTCCCCACAGGGCTCGTGCGTTCGAGGGCGCGCGCGGCGAAGAAACGCGGACCGGGGCCGCCACTGTGGGGAGCGCACACGCGACAAGCAGAACGAGAGCGATCCGCATCGCTCATGGGACAACGGTGTCCCCTTTAGGTTTCCTCGCTTTGGGAAACGAGGTGGTCGTGCAGGGGAAGCAGCAGCGGATGGAGCTCCGCGAGCACTCCGTCGAGCGCGTGGTCGAGCTCGTCCTGCACCTTTAACAGATGGTCGAGACCCTGCAGCATGCGGCGACGTCCAAGACGCGTGAAGTGCACCCGCTTGGCTCGCCCGTCGTTCGGGTCGGGGCGACGCTCGACGATTCCCATCGCGACGAGGTCGTCCACCAGCTGTCCGACGGCTTGTTTGGTGACCCCCACGCGCTTCGCGAGCTCCGTGAGTCGCGTGCCCTCGTGGTCGATGTGCGGAAAGAGTGTCGTGTGCGCAGGTCTCGGCGCGGGTCCTGGCATCTTCGGCAACTGACGGAGGGCGTGCTCGTTCACGAGGCGCGCGCACTTCATCAGGAGCTGCAGCGTGCTCTGACGTTTTTTCTCTTCGAGCGTGGCGATGAAGCGATCGGTCACAGGAGGCATTTTGTAAATCCTACTTGACTAAATCGTCAAGAATGCTTGACTAACTTCATGCCGTTGAACACGATTGCCGAGGGCGTGTGGGAAGCACGCGACCGTTTGGGCCCCTTTCCGATTCGCATGACCGTCCTGAAGACGGCGGAAGGCGTCGTGCTCTGGTCGCAGGTGCCCATCGACGATGCGCTGGCGGAGTCGATCGATCGGATCGGTGAGGTTGCGGCCATCGTGTCGCCCAATCTCTTTCACTACGCGTTCGTGAACGATGCGAAGGCTCGTTATCCGAGGGCGCGGGTGCTGACCACACCGGGCCTTGAAACCAAACGGCCAGGGATTGCCCCCGACGCGCGCACGCCGGATCCGGGCTTTGCGGGACTGCAGGTGTTTCAGCTCGCGGGATGTGATCGCGTGGAGGAGTCCGTGGTGTTTCACGCCGCGAGTGGAACGCTCGTCGTGACCGATCTCATCTTCAACGTGAAGGCCGCGACGAACGTTCGGGAGTGGATGGTGTTTCGGCTGATGGCGGGGACGCTCGGACGCGCTGGCCAGAGCCGGTTGTGGCGTTTTCTGCGCACGGACGCGGACGCCCATCGGGCCTCCCTCGACGAAGTTCTGGCACTCCCGATCAAGCAGGTCGTGATGGCTCATGGCGAACCCATCACGACCGATGCGAAGGAGACGCTCGTTCGCGCGCTCGGACTGAGCGGATAGAAGCGCGGCGCACGTTCCTCCGATAGGATCGAAGCATGCGTCTCAGTGTGTTCTTCGTGGCAACGTTGTGGGTGGCCAGCGCGCACGCGCAAGAACGGCCCGCGTTCTTCGATACGCCGTCGGAGCTTGTTCCCGTGGGCGCGATGACGCCGGGGGAGACGTACCCGCTTCTGGTGGTCTTGCCGCCGACGAACGGAACCTCGCGGAGGGTGTTTGAGGATCTTCGCGGGCAGGTTCCCTTGGATGCGTATTACGTTCTTCTCACGCCGGGGCAGCCGCAGCGCTCGGATTACCTTCCGCGATTTTCGCGCTACGTCGAGTGGGCGCAGGAGCGGATCAACGCCGACGTGGACGCAGCGCTCGCCAGTCATGCCGTCGACCCTGAGCAGATCTTCCTACTGGGGTTTTCCCTCGGAGGCGATACGAGCTGGGCGCTCTTGCTTCGAAACCCGGAGCGCTATCGCGGCGCGCTCGTGATGGGAAGTCGATCGAGCGCCCGACCGCGACGGCGTGCGTCCGAAACGCTTCGACGTCGCCGTGCACGTGTGTTCTTCACGATGGGCCGGAGTGACGACGAAGTCCGCCAGCGAGGGATCGCCCGGGCTCATGAGCGGGCGACAGAGGCGTCCCTCGAGGCGCGCCTTGTCGAGTTCAGCGGCGGACATCAGCTCCCGCCCGCAGACGTGCTTTCGGGGGGCTTACGTTTCCTTCTTCGACCCTGAGGCGAGTCGAAGGCTATCGAACTTGGTCTCGCCGCGGTGCATGTTCGCGTGGGCCGCTTTGTGGCGACGTCCTCGCACGAGCAGGGTCTCGACGTCAGCGATTTTGGAAAGCCGCGACGAACGCAACGCCAACGTCGAGTTGACCCAGCACGTGCTTTGGGATCGGAGTGGGCTGATCGACGAGCAGAGCGCGGTTTTACTCTTCAACGCGGGTGGCGGCGATCTGGGCGGAGCCGCCTTCGGTGGCGTAGGTTCCTCGCCAAGGCTCGTCGCAGGCGCTCTCGTCGAAGATGAGCTGCACAAAGCCGGGGCCGTCGAGACTGACGCGAAACCCTCCAGGGATGCCGCCAAAGAGGTAGCCGCAGTTGCGTTCGCTTCCGTTGACCAGGCACACCGGATCCTCACCGCATGTCTCTGTGATTTCGAGGCTGAGGTTCACCATGAAGGGCAATCCCCCCGACCCCATGCCGCTGCCGCTCACGGTGTAGCTCCCTGGGCGACAGTCGCATTCCTGAGGCGGTGGCGCGGTGTCGGGGAGCGCCGCATCGGGCAGTGCTGCGTCAGGGAGCGCGGCGTCTCGTTCGCGTCCGAGAACTTCGCGTGCGCGCTCCTCTGCGCGATCGGGCAGGTCCTCGCTCGAGGAGCAAACCACGTCGTCACCGAAGTCGTGGCGATACATAAACGCCGGCGGACAGAGGAACCCTTCCTCGGTGATCGCCGCGCGATAGACGCAGTACGTGTCGGCGTCGACGTTGAGTTCTTCGCCGTCGCCGCAGACGCCTCCTCCGCTCGAGCCGCAGCCGAGCGTCAACGCCAATCCAATAAGCACACCTAAGCTACTCGCTTTCATGATTCTCCCCTTCGTTGTCGACCACCCAGAGGATCGACAGCTGCGTAGTGACGAGATCCGATTGCCCCTCGCATCGCTTTTCGAGATTGGCGAGCAAGGGCCAAAGTTGTTCGCGATAGAACGCTTGCAGTTCGGCCTGGTCCTCCGGCCGCATGCGAAAGCTGATCGTTCGCGCAAAGGCATCGCCGCGCTGCTGAAAGAAGCGCGCGACGATGGTCTTGATGAGGTTGTCCAGAAGTGAGTTCAAACCGCCGAGGCGGGCGGACATCGCGGGGCGGACAAGTCGGTCCTCCGACTGCGTTACGCCGTAGACTTCGCCTCGTCCGGCAACGCGCTCAATGCGTTCTTCCGCGAGAAGCGTTGCGACCGCGTCGTCGATGTCCTCGGGCGTCTCGTGGGGGAGCACCTGCGCGATGCGTTTGCGGCTCAGCGGTCCGGGCCAGAGGAGAAACGCAATCCGTCGCGGGAGGTCGTGCTCGACTTCACCCGCAAGAAAGTCCTTGCGGAGTTCCCGCGCGATGCGGGCGCCGGTCGGTTCGCTCACCCCGAGGCGCTCGCTCGCCTGGGCGATCGTTAGGCCCATCTTTCGGAGCTCGTGAAACTGCGCGAGGCGCATCCAGCGAGACGCGCGCTTGATCGGTACGCCGGCTTCAACCCCGACGCGCGCGGCGGCCCGAAGCATCGCGTAGAGCACGTCTTTGCCGGCCGAGTCCGCCACAGAATATATCTATCATTAGTGATAGATTAAGCAAGCGAGCAGGATCATTTCTCGTCGCCGTGAGGATTCCGGGCCTCTCGAAGCGCCGGCTGAGTTCTTCGGGCGGGCTGGCACCTTTCAAGGCCGGGCTCCTAGGGCGTCGCCTCCGGTGGCGTCGCCTCCGTCGGTCCGACCTCGATGTCAATAAAAGCAGGCTGGCTGCTTTCAACGACCTCCGTCGGTCCGACCTCGAATGTCAGGCTGGCTGCTTTCAACGACCTCCGTCGGTCCGACCTCGATGTCAATAAAAGCAGGCTGGCTGCTTTCAACGATCGCGATGTCAAAAAAAGCAGACGGGCCGATTTCTGCGTTAACCGGGCCGGTTTCTGCACCAACCGCGCGTGATCCACACCCCGTGTCAATAAAGCAGGCTGGCTGTTTCCAGCCGCCTCCGATGCTTCCAGCCGTGCCGCCTCCATTGGCTGCTTCCAGCCGCGTCGCCTCCGATGTCAATAAAGCAGGCTGGCTGCTTCCAGCCGCGTCGCCTCCGATGTCAATAAAGCAGGCTGGCTGCTTCTAGCCGTGCCGCCTCCGTTTGGTCGAGCCTCGACGGCGGGAAACGCACGATCGCTGGCGTGACACACAAGGCCACGCAGGGGCTCGGCGGGATCTTCATCAACGTGCGTGTCGGTTTGGGCCTTCGAGCCGTTTTCGGAACGCCGCCGAACGAAGTCTGTCGATCCGGGCGGTGGTGAACGGTGCGGCGACGTAGCTTCCTTAGAGCGCTCGGACGATCCGGGCTTCGCCGGTCGCGCACTCGAGTGCTTCGACAGGCCAATCGCCTGACTTCGCAGCGGCGTCCCAGGTCGACGTTAGAAACGCCATGAGCGCGCCGTCGGGATCGCTTGCCTCCCGGACGGCTCGATAAGGCAAGAGAAACTCCCCGAGGTTGTCGTCGAAGTACGCTGCCTCGGGACGCACGCTCGCCTTCGCAAAACCCTCCGGCGCCGGATAGGCGTACGAGTAGAACATCGCCTCGTCGACGCCGTTGCCTCCGGCCCAAAACCCCGCAGACGAAACCTCGTGCGAGTACGCCTCCTGCGCCACGTCGTCGGGCAGGGCGGGAATGCCCCCCGGATGCAGCGGCGCCGTCCGGCCAGTAAAGCGCGTCACCGCGAGATCAAAGCTGCCCCAAAAGAGATGAACGGGACTGACCTTGCCGAGATAGCTCGTCCGAAAGCGCCGAAACACCCGGTCCATCTGAACGAGCGCACGGTGAAAACGCGCGGCCTCCGGTGCCTCGTAAGGCCGGGCCTCCGTGTCTTTCGCAAAGGGGATTGGATCAGGAACCTCGTTCGGCGCTCCGTGAAATGCAACCTCCGCGTTCAGCGTTCGCGTGAGCGCGACAAAGCGTTCGTGAAACTCCGCCACCGACATCTGCGTCAGCGGTAGCTCCACGTTCGCCGCATCGCTCGAGATGCCGCGCAAGACGTGCGTTCGAAAGTCGAAGTGCCATTCGACGGCGCCCCCCGGCGTGTGAATGGGACCCGTCGTCAGCCCGTGTGGCGTCACGTAAAACGTGGCATGCCACGAATGGTTGACCCACGGCGAGTTGGCGAGTCGGTACTTTCCGACGATTTGAAGCCAGCGATGAAGCGCATCGCTGGTCGGCTTCCAGCGCGCGAAGTCGAGTTCGGGCCACGTGCTCATAGGGCACCTCCAAAGCGCACGTAGGACCGGGGGAGGTGGCTGGCAATCGCTGCGGGAACCTACGCCATGGAAGGGACTGTTTCGCGCCAGCTCGCGCGAGCCCCAACGGTGGCCATCCACTCAGCGATGGAGGGGTACGACTCGAGCGCGAGCTGAAGCTTTGCTGCGTAGGTCAGCGTTGCCGCGAGCGACGCGTCGCCGAGCGTAAAGCGTCGCCCAACCAGAAAGGGAGCGCGCGAGAGATGCGCGTCGAGGACCTCCCACGCGGGACGAAGCGCCGCGATACTCGCTTCGACGCGTTGCGCGTCAGGCGCCGGCGAGAACATGAGCTGCCCTTGAAGCTCCCGCATGTGCGGCGCGAGTCGCGTCGCGTCCCAGAACATCCAGTGGAGCTGCTGCGCGTGCTCGACGTCGCTCGCGGCCCACAGCTCTTGTCGCTCGTCCGATCGCTCGGCAAGGTACTGCACGATCGCGCGCGACTCCGAAATCCGAAGTTCGTCCGCCACCAGCGCGGGGATCCGCCCGTTCGGATTGATCGCAAGAAATGCCTCGTGCCGCTGCTCGCCCGCCATCAGGTCGACCTCGACGATCGCGACTTCGAGGGCAAGTTCGTGGAGCGCGATGCGCACGCGGCGCGCGTTTTGGGAAATCGGCGAGAGATAGATCTTCACGGGACAAACCTAGCGATCGAAATCCCTCGCGCCGAGGACGAACCCTGCAGGGCAAGCCCGCAACAACGCAGACCCGCTTCGTCCACGGTCCCGCCCGCACGTTCGCGGCTACTCAAACGTTCGATCGAGAAACGCCGCAACCGACTCGGCGGGGCGCCCGAGCCGCGCCTGAAACGCGCTTTCGTCGACACCGACCGCACCTTCTCGCATCGCGCGACACACCTGCGAAAAGATCGTCGCGGTACCGGCGTCGAGACCAAACTGCTGCAGCATCGCGCGGTAGTCGTCGTCGTTGGGTTCCTGGTAGTCGATGGCCACGCCCGTCTTGTCGGATACCGCGTCGAGGATCGACGGGAAGGAGCGCGCCTTCGCGGCCGTGAGATTGAGCGCGACATTGGTGGTCGTCTCGTCGAGAAGCACGTCGACCGCAAACGCCGCGATGTCCTTTCGGCTGATCCACGACACCGGCGCGCTGCCCGCGGGAAGCACGACCGCACGCGTTTCGCGAAACGACCCGAGGAGACTCGGAAGCGCGTCGAGGTAAAGACCATTTCGCAGCGCAACCCACGGAACGCCCGATTCCTGAAGGCGTCGCTCGGCGTCGTGGTGCACCTCGAGAAGTGGATTGTCGCCGGGCGACGCCGCGCCGACGAAGCTTGTGTAGACGATGCGCTTTACGCCGGCGTCTCGAGCTGCGTCGATCGCGGCGGCGTGCTGGCGCAGGCGGACCTCGTTGGCGGCGTTACTCGAGATCAGCAGCAATGTGTCCACGTTGGCGAAGGCATCGCGCATCGACGCCGGATCGTCGTAATCAACGCGGCGCGCTTCGACGTCGCTGCCAAGTTTGGAGGGGTCACGCGCGCCGAGAATCGCGCTCACGCCGCGTGCTTGAAGTTCGGCGGCAATGGCCTGACCAAGAGCGCCGGTCGCGCCGGTTACGAGATGAGTCATGGAGAGCTCCTTGCTCCAACCAACCTGTGCTTCGTCGCGATTTCGGACAATCGCTTGCTTCCGAACTCATTGTTTGAAAATACGGACAATATGGAGATCGAGCCGGATCTGGTGGCCCACGCGATCGTGTTTTCCGAGGTCGCCGAGCACGGGTCGTTCACGCAGGCCGCCCAGCGTTTGGGTCTCTCGAAGAGCACCGTTAGCAGTCGCGTGCGCGAGCTCGAGACCGCGCTTGCAACGCAGCTCCTCACAAGGACGACCCGCGCCGTGCGTCTCACCGACGAAGGCGCCGCGTTTCTCGAAAGTGTTCAGCGCATGCGCGAGCACTGGCTCGATGCCCGGGAACGTCTCGCGACGCAGCACGCGGAGCCCACGGGCATCCTTCGCGTGACCGCCCCGATCACGTTGAGCGATGTGCTTGTGACGCCCGTTGCCTGCGAGATGCTCAGCGACTTTCCGCGTCTGCAAGTCGAGCTTCTTCCCGATGATCGCAATCTCGATCTGGTGCGCGACAACATCGACCTCGCGATTCGCGTCGGTCCGCTCCGAGATTCGTCTCTCGTCGCGCAGCGCATCGGCGAGGAGTCCGGCTGGATCGCGGTCGCGCGCGGAAGCGTGTGGGACGAGCGCCTTCGAGGCGACGACGAAACGCAGCTTGCGATCCTGACGGAGCTTCCCTGGATCGCAGCGCGAGGCTTCGCCAACGAAGTTTGCCTGACACCACGGGAGGGCGGTCCTGAGCGACGTTTCACGCCGGTACGTCGCGCGTCGGCCGCCAGCGGACAAGGTCTCCTCAGCCTCACCCGCCACGGCGCGGGCGTCACGATTCTCCCCGATTCGATGATGGCTCTCGGCGGCGACGAGCTGCGCGTGATCCTCCCGCACTATCGCGGCGGCGTCTTTCCCCTCGCGGTGCTTCGTCCTTCACGGCGTCACACCCCGCCGCGTGTGCGCGTCTTTCTTGAGCGGGTAAAAGCGCGACTACGGAAGCCGATCTTTACTCCCTCGTAGTTCGCGGCGGCTAGGCGGAGACGCGGTCTGGAGCGGCCTGGGTTCCGCACGCGTCGCGCAGGGCCATGCAAATGGCGTGATGGGATGCAGGCTTGCGGATCACCGTAGGCGTCGGGAAGCCATCCGCGTCGGGAATCTCCTGGAGCTCACCCGTCAGGAGAATGCAGGGAACGGTGGGGCGGCTCGTGGAAAGGCACCTCGCGATGTCCATCCCGGTCTGGTGCCGCGGAAGACGATAGTCGGAAAGCACGACGTCGAGAGGCGCGTCCGTGGCGATGCAGTCGAAGGCTGCCTCCGCGCTCGTCGCCGTGGTCACCGACGCGCCGGACGCTTCGAGCGCCGACGTGAGGCTGCGAAGGACGAGTTCGTCGTCTTCGATCACAAGGACCCGGAGGCCACGAACGTCAACGGGCTGCTCTTCGCTTGGCTCGACCGACGCTGGCATAGACGTGGACGTCGGCACGCGAATGGAGAACATACTTCCACGGCCGAGGCGGCTTGTGACGCCCACCTGCCAGCCAGCGACCACACACACGTGTCGAACGATGCTCAGGCCGAGACCGGTGCCGCGGTCTCGTCTTCGCTCCGGGTTTTCGAGCTGCAGAAAGTCTTCAAAGATGCGCTCCTGATCCTCTTCCGCGATGCCCTTTCCCTGATCCCAAACCTGAATCAGGCAGTGGTCCCCGCGCGAGCGCGCCGAAAGCAGAATGCGGTCGCTTTCCGAGTGCAGCATCGCGTTGTTCGCGAGGTTTGCGATCACGCGCCAGAGGAGCACGGGTTCGGCGTGCACGATCAGATCCGGTCCGGCCACGCTCACGGTCATCTCCCGCGCTTCCGCATCGAGGAGCATTCCGTCGGCGATGTCCTGCAGCATCCCGCGTATGCGAACGGGCTTTGGATCGTTGTTGATGTGGCCGAGCTCGAGTTGGGAGAGGTCCAGGATCCCTTCGAAGAGGGTCGTCAGCTCAAGGGCGGCGTGGGTGATCGAGGAAGCGGTCTTTCGAACCGCGTCGCTCGCGCCGGTGGCGGAACGCTCGAGCGTTTCGCTGAGAAGCGTGAGGGCCTGCATGGGCTGCCGAAGGTCGTGACTCGCGGCGGCGAGAAAACGCGCTTTGTCGTTGGCGGCGACAACGGCTTGGTCACGAGCACGTTCGGCGGCAGATGCGCTTGCGAGTGCCTGCTGGAGTAGCTCGCTGTTTTCCAAGCGCAGATTCACCATGTTGCGAAAGACAGCGCGGTTGCGGAGGAGCGTCACGAAACAGAAGGCGTTGTAGGTGACGATGCTGGCCGCGCCCCACGAAATCGGTTCGATCTCGGCGTTCCAAAGGGCGACCGCCATCGTGCTCACCACGAAGAGCACGAAGCTGATCGGGTCGGTCGCCATGGTGACGGCGACGCCCGACGCCAAAATCGCGTAGATGCCCACGAACACGATCCAGCTTTGGCCTTCAAAGGTAACGGGCCAAAGCACTCCTGCGAAGCCCCACGACGCGCCGCTGATCAGCGCCGACGCGCGGCGCACGTTGCGGGCTGCGTCGGCGGTTTTGAAGCATCCTTTTTGGTACGCGATGGACGCCGCAGCGGAAAACACGAGCCCAACGCTGAGTACGGCAAGCCAAGTCGCGAAGTGCTCTGCTTCGCCGATGATCCGAAGGGCGACGAACGTGAACCCGATGATGATGACGCGGAAGTACCAGCTCACGCGGAGCTGTGCGTACGATTCCCTCAGCGACTCTGCCGCGAGGGCGTCGTCGACCAGTGCGAAGGCGGGATCGGGTCGCTGCGAGTCGCGCTGTTCATCGACGCTGTTCGTCAACGCTTGCAGCTCCGTAGCGCTCCGATTTTGCTTGCGCGGCCACCGCTTCAGCATAGCACTTAGGGTATGCGCGTCCTGATCGTTGATGACCACCCGCTCCTCCGTGAAGGCGTTGCAGGAATGCTTCAGCCGGATCCCCGATTCGACGCGATCGTGCAGTGCCCAACCCTCAAAGACGCCGTGAAGGCCGCTGATCCTGAAGGACCTTGGCTCTTCGTTGTCGACCTCACCCTTCCGGACGCGTCGCATACCGCAGCGGTCGAGCGGCTGCACGAAGTGGCGCCGAACGCGGCGATTGTCGTGTTCGCAGCGGATGTGAGCCGCCGGACCGTGGACGCTGCGTTTGCTGCTGGCGCGCGCGGCTTTGTGCCAAAGGGCGCGCCCACGAGCACGCTGATGGCAGCCATCGATATGGTGCTCCGCGGCGAGACCTTCGTGCCCAAGGAAGTGCTTTCGACCTGGGCGGGAAGCTCGCCGGCGCCGGGTTCAAGCGCGGCGCGCCTAACGCCGCGGCAAGAAGACGTGCTCTTCCACCTGGCCCGCGGTCTCGCCAACAAGGCGATCGCGACGGAGCTGGGCATGAGTCCGTCCACCGTTCGGGTGCACGTGAGCGCGATCTTTCGCGCCCTCGGCGTCGACAACCGCACGCAGGCGGCGGTGCACCCGGCGGCCCATGCGCTCCTTGCCGCGCGTGCGTCGGAGTAAGTGGAGCCGCACGAAGCTTCACGCGTGCGTGACTGACGCTCACTCTAAGCAAACGGGTGATGCGTTTGCGTCCCGTTCCGAGCGGTGGATTCACTCTGCGTTTAGTACATTCGAACTACACGCTTCGCGTTCCTTCGAGGATGCGTGGGAGCACCGATTTTTTCACGCGGTGAGAGCGCTTATAAGCTGGAAATATAAGGGGAATTAAGTCTCATTAATCGTGCTGGGCGAGGTCGCGATTGCTACTTCGTCAACGTGTTTGCAGACGCTTTTTCCATTCGTCGCGTGCGGAGTTTCAGCGAACGTTCGCCTCGCTTTTCGGCACGTATTCCTTCTTTGTCTTTGTGGCTTCGCCTGAGTGCGCCGCTGCTGATTTTGCTCACCGCCTGCGGGTCCAGCGGTGGCGGTGGCGGTGGCGAAGGATGCCGTTCGCGCCTTCAGCCACCCTCGGCGGCCCGGAGCTGCGAGCTGGTGCTCACCGACGTTGGCGAAGGCGTGGCGAACGTGGAGTTTGCGTCGAGCGTCGTCGGCGAGTGGGTGCGGGAAGCACCCGTCTCGGCGGTCACATTTCATCCCAACGGAGACCGCGCGATGGGTGCAGGAGCCGTCGTCGTCACCTCGGCCGCATCCGGCGGGTACCTCGTCGAAAGCGCATCGTGTTTTGATGACGCGGGCAACGCCCTCGACGTGTCCTTCACCGGCGGCGCGGAGTGCGAGCGATGAGGGCGCTTTCTTGGGTGACCCGGGCTCTCGCGCTCGGCGCGCTTTTTGTCGCCGGTTGCAAAGGCGGCACGAAAGCCGATCTCGACTGCGTGCCCGGTGAGCGCGGTTGCGCGTGCGCCGAAGGCGACGTTTGCACAACGGGCGACGACGGTACGGCGCTCATCTGCAGCGATAACGTCTGCGAAGACCAAAGCTGCGCGGGGCAGACGGGCTGCGTTTGCCTGGCCGGCCGTGACTGCGGCGACGAGCGCGACGCCTGCACCGGTGGCGTGTGTCGCCCGCGCGACTGCTCCGCCGGCGAGTTTGGCTGCGATTGCCTCGTCGGCACGTGCGGCGAAGGGCTGCATTGCAACGAAGCCGTCGGCGGCGGCACCTGCGTCGAGAACACCGGCTTCCCAGGCGGTCCCTGCTTGGAGAACGGTCTCTGCCGGGAGCAGTCGCGCTGCGACCCGATCGCCGGCGTGTGCGTGTTTTGCGAGCGCGGCTCCCAAGGCTGCATTCCCCGCGACGACGGTACGTGCTTTCCCGGTCTCTTCTTCGGCGCCGGTCGCTGCGTGCCACCCGGACCGCCGCCTCTGGGGAGCGCGTGCCACACGCCCTGCACCGGCGATCTGATCGCGCAAGAAGGCGGCGAGGAGATCCGTCGCGAGTGCCGGGCCAACGGCTACATGGACGGCTGCGTGAGCGGTACGGAATGCGTCGAGGGATCCTGCGTCGAGCCGGGCAGTCTGCCCCGCCTCTGCGCGGACGAAGGCGACTGCGCGAACCACCAGACCTGTATCGCCGGTCAGTGCGCCTCGAACTGCGACGAGACCACGTCCTGCCCCGTCGGTCTGAACTGCCACGACTACGTCTGTCGCGTTCCCTGCGAAGTGAGCGTGAACGAAGCGATCAACGGCTGCCCGGACGGATACTTCTGCGACACGGTCGACGGCCGCTCCGGCGTCTGCGAGCCGCGCCTCGACGGGGGCGCCACGGGCAGCGAGACGGGCGAAGTCGAAGCGAGCATCACGTTGAGCGAGGATCAGCTCCAGCTTTCGCCGAGCGTGCGCTCGGGCACCTTTCAGGTCGCCGTCGAGAGCGAGGAAGAGCAGGCCGTGCGCATCACGAAGCTTGCTCATCGCATCTTTGACGCGACGGGGGCTCTCGTCCTCGACACCGCGGCCGAAGCGCGTGACCAAGCGCTCCTCGAGGGAAGCGGCGGCACTGCGGATGCCCCGGCGCCCGAACCGCTGGTCTTTGCCACCGTGCGCGTCGGCGCCGAGGTAGGCGAAGGCCGCGACCTCGACGTGCTGGTTCCCGCGGGCGGCGGCGAGCTCGAAGTCGAGGTCGAATTCAACGACATCCCTCGCGACGCCATTCGCATCGAAGCAGACCTTCTGATCTCCGGATTGGAGATCGGCGAGCGCACAGTGACCGTGAACTACTCGGAAACTGCAGGCGGCCAGTGGGCGGGCCAGATGTACTACTTCGCCGTGTTCCCGGACGAGGGCGTCAACGATTGGGTGGCCGATCGCGAGGGCGCCGACATTCTCACGGTGAAGAACGCCTTTGTTCGCCGGCTCAATGCCTACCGCCGCGGTGCGCTCTTCAGCGTGGGCGAGCTTCGCGCGGTAATCGACGCAACCCGCACCGGTTCGTGGGAGCGCGAGTCCGTCACGGGCGCGTGCGACGCGCGCGACGGCGCCTGCTACCTCTTCGACTCCGGTCAGCCCGGCGACGACGGCATCCGCGAGTACACGTCGCAGCTTGCTGACGCGCCGGTTCCGTCCGGCGCGACGGAGTTTCCCATCGCGCTTCGCTTGGAGCCGCACCCCAGCGATCCCAACCGGGTCGTCGGCGTCGTCGACAGCGATGTCACGCTGCACTACCCGGGGTTTCCCAGCGTGGAGCTCACCTTCGAGAACCCGCCCGCCGATCCGGCGTCCTGCGCGGCAGGCGGGCGCGAGTGTCCCGTGTTCATGAGCGCTATGCAGCTCGACGCCTTCATTGGTGGTCGCGTCGATCGCGCTCCCCTCGGTAGCTGCGAGCGCGACGGCTTTGAGCCGATCGACATTCCGTGGCTCGTGCCCGCCGCCCTTTCGACCCGTGAGCTGACATCCGTCGACGGAATCGCGGCGCGGCCCTCCTGTCGTGAATCGCGCGCTCCGCTTCTGGCCGTCGGCGCCGGGAGCGGTCTGACGCCCCAGGAAGCCAACATCAACCTCGCCGGCGGAAACCCCTTTTCGACTGGTCGCTCGGTGCGTCGCTCGATGCGCCTGATCGACGGAGTGATGGTCGACCAGCGCACGATGATCATCACCTTCGAGGAGCGCTTTGAATCGTTCCTCGGCGACGGGGAGCTTTCGTCCTACGGCGTGATGGAGCTTCGCCGCGGTGAGCCGAGCCCGAATTCGGCGATGCCGGCGAGCGCCGCGATCGCCGATGTGCCCGAGGCGCCCTTTGAAAACGAAGGCGCAAGCTGCAGTCAGGAGCTGCTCACGAGCATCGGCATCGACAGCTTGAACCGCTCGTCGAGTCTGCTCGCTGCCGAAGGCATTCTCTCGGGCATTCTCCCCGACGGCGAAGAGAGCTACCCGCCCGGCGTTGTGCACTACCTCTGCGCGGAAACGGGCCTCTTCGATGGCGGTCCCGGCAACCGTGGCCAGGCCGGCCTCGACGAGCTGACGGCATGTCCACCCGGATCGGACGTCACGTACTTCGCTTTTCCCGAGGGCACCTTCTCGCAGGCGGAGATCGCGGACCTGGACTGTCAGCGAGACGGAGCGTGCGCGATTCAGCTCGCCATCTGGTCTGAGTCGAGCTTTGTCGACGATGGCCTCTTGCACGTCGAACCCGACTGGGCGTGCGAAGGGTTCTGTCGCGAAAACCGCTTCGACCTGCGCGAGGGCAAGGTGTTTTCGCGACCGGGCGTCACCGTCTATCCGCCGCTGGAAGCGCGCGTACGCGACGCCTTCCGCTACAAGACGCGCTTTCAAAGCTCAACGGGCCGAAACTTGGGCTTTGCGCCGCGCGAGTGTGCGATCGAGGCCGGAGAAAATCCGTACTGCTTCGACTCGGAGGAGATCGCCGAGCTGCGCGATGCCGTCGACTGCTTGCACACGATCTACCAAGCCTTCGGCGACCCGGACGACCCCGAGTGGAACGACGTGCGCTCGGCGATTTCCTTCTCGCTCACCTCGATGGCCGACGTCGGGCCCGTGACGCCCGGTTCGGTGGACGCCGACGGCTTCGAGCGGCTTTACGCGGAGCTCCTCGTCACCCTGGGCGACGAAGCGTTCACGCAGGCTCTACGCTCGCGCTTCGATCTCGCAGCGAGCCGTACGGGCGCCTTCGTGGGCGAGCAGCTTGAGTTCGATGGACCGAACCTCTCCGGCATTGCCGGCTTCGAGCTGAGTTCGCTCTACCGCGCGGCGCAGTTTCATGGCCTGGCGACGGAGCGCTTCTACGAGATCATCGCGCCGCTCATCCGCACGGCCCTTCAGCGTGAGGATGTGGGCGAGGTGGGGGTCGACGTCGTGACCCAATCGCTGGCGTCGACCTACCTCGAGCGCATCATCGGGGCGGCGACGAAGAAGGCCCGCGTCTGGGCCGAGATCGCGCGCCGCTACCAGGCGATCGACCGCTCGGACATCGCCCAGCGGGTGATCGAGCGGGAGTTTACGGCGACCTATCTCGAGTCCGTGCTGCTCTCGTCCGTGATGACGGCGATGGTGGACGCCGCGCCAGGTTCGGACCGGGATCAGGTGCGCATCGTGCTCGAGTCCGCCCAGCGGAACTACACGCAGGCCCTCGCGGAGCTCCGCGAAGTCTATGCGGCGCTGGGGGATGCGACGGACCACTTCGGCTTCGCGCCGGACTTCCTCCCGCTTCCAGCGCTCGACGCGAACGACGCGAACGTAAGCAACGGCTTTGAGTCGGCGCTCCGCATCGCGCGCCTTCGGGCCGCGGACGCAGCGACCTTTGAAGAGGTCGCGATTCGTCGAAACGACGAGCACGAGCGCAGCTTTGAATCGTTCCTCCAGGAGCTGATTTCACTGCGCCGCACGTACGAGCGAACGCTTCGCGAGATCTGTGGTTCCTTCGAAGGCGCCGACGGCCGCGTGTACCCGGCCATCAGCGAGTTCGCCGAGCTCGACGACGAAGCCGCGCAGTTTCCCGATCCCTGTGGGCTGCTGGGGACGGGGGCGATCGCCGAAAAGCTCCTGGAGATCAACACCCTCGCCGTGGGTGGCCGCACGCTTCACGAGCGGGTCAGTCACAAGATCGAGGAGATGGACGAAGAGGTTCGCCGGGCCCAGCGCCAGTGCAACCGCATTGAAAGCTTCGCCAACTACCGCGTCGCCCGCGGCGAACAAATCGTCAGTCTCAACCAGCGCGTTCGCAACCTTCAGATGGGTGTGAGCACCATCGACCGGGCGACGGAGATCGCGAACACGTCCATCCAGGTGTCGGGGATCGAGAAGCTCTCGCTCCCGGGCTACATCATCGCGGCCGGCATTGCGAACGCTAGCGCGCTCAGCTTGCAGGCGCGTGCGAACGCCCTCGAGCGGCAGGTCGATCGGGTCCAGCTCGACGTGGAAATCACGGGGATCAACCAGGAGTGCCTTGCGCTTCAAATCGATCACGACGCGACGATGCTTCGGCTCACCCAGGACATGGACGTCCTGGAGCTCAACATCCTTCAGCACCTTCGCGAGATGGAACAGCGGCGCGCCGAGCTTGAGCGTCTCTACCTGGAAGCGCAGAGCGTGCTTCAGGAGCAGCGTGAAGCGGAGCAGCTGCGCATCAATGCGGAGGCGGCGTTTCAGGATCCGAACCGCCGTATCTACCGAAATGCCGCCGTCTACAACGCGGACCTGAGCTTCGAGTCGGCGATTCGAAACGCATACCGCGCGACGCTCATGCTCGAGTACTTCATGGGCCGTAGTTACGAAGGCCGCGGGGAGCTCTTCCTGGTTCGGTTGGTTCAGAACGGTTTCTACAACCTGACGATCTACCTGAACGAACTCGAAGACACTTACGAGGAGTTTCGCGAGGAGTTTGGCGTGCGCGCGGTACGCGTGGAGCGGCTCTCCCTCCGGGACGATCTTCTACCGCTGCACCGCGCTGAAAACGGCATCGCGTTCACGCGGACGGAAGAGCGACAGAGCCTCTTCGACATGATCAGCGACCCGGTGTTCATCAACGCCGACGGTCAACTGGAGTTCGACTTCCGCACCTCCGTCGAAGACCTCTCACCCTGCACCTTCAACCACCAGATCGATCACATCGAAACGGTGATGGTCGGCGGTTCGTCGCCGGGCAGCGATCAGGAAGCCGACCTGCTCGTTTGGCAGGAGGGCACGGGCACGATTCTCGACGAGGTCGGCGATCCGGTCTTCTACCGACTGCCCGCACGCCTCACCGTCTCGAACCCGCGCTTTGACGGCGCGACCTTCTACGACCCGGCCGTGTACCGACGCTTCGAGATGCGTCAGCGCCCGTACCTCAACTCGACATGGCGGCTGATCCTGGATCAGCGCAACCCCGAGAACGCCGACATCGACCTGCGCACGCTCGAGGATATCCACCTCTACATCTACTACACCGACTTCACGAACCCGGAGGAGTGCGAGTGACTTATTCGTCTTCGAAGCGCCGCAGCGAGGAAGCGAACGTGACCTCTAACTGCTGGATCTCGCTCCTTGCGTTCGCGTTGGCTGCGCTCGCCGGATGCGGCGACGACGCGGGCTCGCCCGACGGTTCTGTCGACCCTTTCGTGGACGGGAGCATCGACGGGAGCACGGTCAGCTGCGACACCCTCTTCTTCTCGGGCGAGTGTCCGGAACACCGCATCTGCACGGAAGAAGGCGGCGTCGCGACGTGCGAAGCCGCATGCGAAGAAGGCTTTGTCTTCAGCGCCGACGGCGGCACCTGCACCGAGGTGCCCAACTGCAACCTCGGTTCCGACGTGCTCGCCCAGTGTGAGAGCGAAAATCGCGCGTGCGTCGCGGACGACGAAGGCGCGAGCTGCGGTGATTGCGCCGAGGGCTTTCGGCCCTCGCCGACGACGGATGGCTGTATCCCAGCGACCTGCGGCGGACGCACCTGCGATGATGACGAGTTCGAGTCCTTCGACGACGCGGGCGGCTGCACCTGCGAGCCGCGCCCCTGCGAAGCGGGCGAAGCCAGCAGCCTTCTGACGGGCCGCTGCATCGCCTGTTCGCTTCGCTGCAACGCCGAAGGCGAGTCGGGTCTTTCGCCCGTCACCGACTCGGACGGCAACTGCGTGTGCGACACGACGCCGGGGTTCTTCTGGCCGGGCGGTGATGCGGCGCAGGCGCGCCACTGCGACGAAGACAGCGATCGGTGGATCAACCGAAGCGCCCTCGACGCCATCGAGTCGAGCGATCCCACCATCTCAGGCATTGCCCAGCGGGGCTGTGATCCCTTCCGCGTCGAGGGCGTCGCCCTTCGCAACGAGTACGCCCAGGAGCTGTTTGTATGGTCCTGCGCGGAAGGACTCGTCTCGAGCAGCGACGGGGCCAGCAGCCCCTGCGCTTCGCGCGCGCCGATGCCGCTTGTCGAGCCGGACCGGAACGATAGCCAGGAAAAGATCGATCTGGCGCCGATCGAAGTGCCCGCGGTGGCGACGGTCTTTGGCGGGCGTGCCGCGGCGGCGAATGAGCTCAACGCGGTGACCAAACTCTGCGTGGACGACATCGCGGACTACGACGGCGACGGCACGGCGGACATCGCCCAAGCGCAGCGGGCGGACGTCGACGACATCGCGTCGCGCTGGGCGGCCTTCTCGCACTTCAGCGAACTGCATCGCCTCGAGCTTCCGGTCTCACGAAGCGGCGAGTTCCTTACGATTGCGGAGCGCTCCCGCTGCGCCCTCGGTTCAGGCTTTCCCCTGGAATACGAGGATCCTGGCAGCGATTACGCCTTCGAGTGCGCCCGTCAGCGCGACGCTCGTTTCAGCGCCGATGAGCCGCTTCCGGGCTTCGACTTTGCGCGCTTCAGCTGCGACGAGGAAACGGGCTCGTGCCCGATTCCGGCGATGACGCCCCTTGAGCTTGGCGCGGCCGTTTCGCGCCCGCACGGCCTCTGCACGGACCCGCTTCAGCTCTGGGGCGACGTCTTTCGCGGCATGCACCACCACAGCCAGTTCAAGTGCGTGCAGTTCAGCAACGATCCGGCGTTCCCCTACGAGCGTCCGCTCAGCGCGGCGACGGAGGGGGAGGAGCGGTACCTCGACTTTCAGCGCTGCCACCTTGAAAGCGGCAGCGGCGAATTCGACTGCGACAGCTTTCCCGTCGTGGACGACGAGGTGGGCTGGGGCGCTGCGCGTTACGAGCCGGGCGTGGAGCTCGCCGCCGGCGATGCGTTCGCGCCGAGCAACGAGGTGCTCGGGTGCATTGACGAAGCGATTCTCGACGGCCTCTGTCCGTCGACGACGCCCGTCGACGAAGGCGGCCGGTTCTTTCAGTTCGGTGACGCGGAACGCTTCGGCGAGTTGATCTGTGGCTGCCCGGATACGGAGCGACTCTTCTTCCGCGACGTCGATGGCGACGGCCACGGCGATCCGAACGTCTTTGTGTCGACGTGCCTGCCGCCGACCGGTTTCGTCGCGCTGGGCGACGACTGCGAGCCGAGCGATCCGGATGTGTCGCCATCGCAGGCAGACGAGCCCGACGAGTTCGGCGTGGACTCGAACTGCGACGGCATCGACGGAACCATTGCCGACGCGGTCTTTGTGTCCGCGCTCTTCGGCAACGACGCGAACACGGGCCTTGAACCGGACCGCGCGCTCCCCTCGATCGCGGATGCCATCACCATCGCGCAGGGCGTGGGCCGCAGCTACGTGCTCATCGCCGAGGGTCAGTACGATCTGGACGAACCGCTTCAGCTCGCGTCGGGGGTCAACCTCGTCGGCGGCTACCGGGATGACGCGACCTTTGCAACGCGGCGAGTCACGGCGGAAGACACCTCCATCGTGGGTACGTCGACCACGGCCATGGTCGCCGCCGGGATCAGCGAACCGACAACGGTGGCCGACCTCACGGTGCTCGGTCCGGACCGCAGCGGAACCACGGGGGAGGGGCCGTCGATCGCCCTGGTGGTCCTGGACACCCCTCAGTCCGCGCAGCTCGCGTTTCTTCGAACCCGACTGGAAGGGCGCGCCGGAAGCGACGGCAGTCCCGGCAGTACAGGTGGCGTGGCGGAGCCCGGGCATGCGGGCGGTGCAGGCAACGAGCCGCCCCAGCGCGCCTGCGGCCTCAACGCCGCCGGCGAAAACGGCCAGAATGCTGCTCTTGGCGGTCGGGGCGGAGGCCCCGGCGGCAACGACTGCAACGGGAACTGCACGCACAGCGCCGGCCGCGGTGGCGATGCGGCGTCCGGGCAAACGCCCAGTGGAACGCCCATGGAAGGCTTTCGATCCGACAACCGCTTCGGCCGACTCCAGGCCAGCGCCTCTGGCTGGTTCGAGTCGATCGGCTCGGCCGGGGCGGACGGTCTAGCCGGCGGCGGCGGTGGCGGTGGTGGTGGTGGTGGCGCGCTGCAGGCTGGCTGCGGCATCGGCACCACACGCACCGGCGGTCGCGGTGGCAACGGAGGCGACGGCGGCGATGGCGGCGCGGGCGGTGGTCCCGGCGGCCAGGGCGGCGCGTCCATCGGCGTCATTCTCATTCGCTCCGTGGTCGACTTTGCCGGCTCGACGATCGTGCGTGGCCAAGGCGGCGCCGGCGGCCGCGGCGGCAACGGCGGGCAAGGCGGTGACGGCGGGCAAGGTGAGTGCGGGCGAAACGGCTCGTCCCAAGCGGGGCGCGGCGGCCACGGCGGTGGTGGCGGCGCAGGGCGCGCCGGCGGCGGTGGCGCGGGCGGCAACGGCGGCCCTTCGATCGGCATCGCCTTTGCGGACTCGCCGATTCTCACGCCCTTCCTTGGGCTGCCGCGGCAGGAGAACACCGGCGCCGGCGGTAGCGGTGGCGGGGCCGGTCAGTCCGGCGCCGCCGGTCGCGGCCGCGCGAATCGGTGCAGCGCGAACTTCATCGACTCCCCGGGTCTCGCACCAGCGGGTGACGCCGGCCTCGATTCGCTGGGCGTGTCCACGCAGGAGCTCGACCTCTAATGCCTGATCTTCTTCGCACGAACTTCCCTTCAACCCACCAGAACACCATGCACACTTCGACTGACTCCTTTCGTTTCTTTGCTCTCGTCGTCCTGATGTCGCTCATGCTGGCGTCGAACGGCCGCGCCCAGACGGGCGTGTCGGACGATCGGGTGGCGCTTCCCGACGGCCCCGGTTCGATCGAAGGTCTCGGCGACAACGCCGAAGCCGGCGGCAGTCGCGGCGCGATGAGTTACCGGGTGCCGCTCGCCGTGCCGAGCGGCTACCGCGGTCTCACGCCGAGCGTCGACCTCTCGTACAGCTCGCTCGCCGGTTCGGGGATCCTGGGCATTGGCTGGTCCATGGAAACGCCCTCGATCGAGCGGCTGACGCTTCGCGGGCTTCCCTCGTACGACGCCGACGACGAGTTCTCGGTGATGGGCTCGGAGCAGCTCGTGCGCGTTTCCGGTGGTGCGAATGCCGTCTATCGCGCGCGCTTTGAAGGCGGCTACGTACGCTACACGTTTCACGGCGCGGGCGCCGAAGGCTACTGGGAAGCGGAGTACCCCAACGGTCAGCGGGCGTACTTCGGCGCGGACGCGGGCGGAAACCTGGTCGCGGACGCGCGCCTTTCGGGGGAGCGCGGCACCTTCCGTTATCTGCTCGTCGAGCGCGTCGATCTCTACGGTCACCACATTCGCTACAGCTACCAAACCATCGACGGTCGTCCCTACTGCGAGCGGATTTCCTACGGACCGCCGCAGGGCGACGGCGATCGCTACGAGATCGCCATGAGCTACGAGCGGCGGCCGGACGTTCTCTCGGACGCGAAGCCGGGCTTCGAAGAGCGCACGACCCAGCGCCTGACAGACGTGGAAGTCTTCGTTCGTGGTCTCTCGATTCGGCGCTACGGCCTGACCTATGAAGACACGGAAGTCGCCGGCGGTCTCTCGCGCCTCGCCAGCGTGGAGCGCTTCGGACGCGATGGAACGCGCCACCCGATCCGCTTCACCTTCGGTTACCAGCGGGCGCTAAGCTCGAACGCGTGCGGGGACGCCACGGAGTGCGAGCCGCACGTGGTGGACATGGGCACGGTGCCCGGCGGCGCGAACTTTGTGACGGGCGCCACGACGCTGGCGGACCTAAACGGCGACGCGCTTCCGGATCTCGTCGACACGAGCCGGCCGGGCGCGCACCGCATCTTTTTGAGCGAAATGATGGAGGGGGACGCGACGCGCTTCGCGGCTGAGGTCGCCAGCGCCACCGGAACGCAGAGCGCGTTCGATGTGCGGCGGCAGAACGTGCAGGTGCTCGACATCAACGGCGACGGATTCACGGACATGGTGAACCTTCGGACGAGCACTGCTCTCTGCAACCTCGGAACGGGCGACTGGGTTACCGATCGCAGCTGCGAAGTCTCTGGGGCGACGGGAATCATTCCCGTGGCAACGAGTTCGGACGCCGACCCGACGCGCTTTCGCTTTGTCGACATGGACTCGGATCGGCGCATCGACCTGGTTCACACACCCAACGAAAGCGCGACGCTCTTCTACCGCAACACGGAAGACGGGTTCGTGCTTCAGCCGGGCGCGGACGCGATCGGGCGCGTCTTCGATGTGGACCGGCTCTTCCTCAGCGACGTCAACGCCGACGGGTTGCTCGACGCGCTTTTGCTCGGCGACACGGGCGTCGCGAGCTACAAGCTCAACCTGGGGCAAGGCCGCTGGGAGGAGACGTTCCGGCGCATGGACGGACCGCTCGTTGGCTCCGGCGACCTGAGTCGTTTGGTCTTTGAAGATCTCAACAACGACGGGCGCGACGACATGGTGCTCGTGCTGACCAACGAGGTGCGATTTGCGCTCAACCGCAACGGCGAGCGCTTTGACGCGAACGCGGTCGAAGCCCCCTCGGGTCCGGTGTTCGGTGTGCTGAGCCGCGACGACGTTCCCGACCTGCCGACGCGCGGAACGGACACCACGGTGCTCTTTGCCGACATGAACGGCAATGGCACGCGGGACATCGTCTGGGTCGAGCGCACGGGCGAAGCGCGCTACGTGGAGCTCTTTGCGACGCCGCCGAACCTGATCAGCCGCATCGAAAACTCGCTGGGGTCGGTGCAGGAGCTCGCCTACACGACATCGGTGGCAGAGCGGCGCCGCAGCGTGCTTGCGGGCCTGCCGGAATGGACGCTGCCGATGCCGATGTCGATGAACGTGGTCGCGCGCATGGACATTTGGGAAGAGCTGACGGGCGACGAAAACGGCGTCGGGCTGCACGACATCACTGAGTTCGCGTACGAAAACGGATTCTACGACGGCATCGAAAAGCAGTTTCGCGGGTTTGTTCAGGTCACGGCCCACACGCTGCCGGATCCAAGCGGCGACACGCAGGAGCAGGGTCGGCGCGTCGAGCACTACGACGTCGGTGAGGACGACCCCTATCGCGCAGGCAAGCTCTTGATCGCGGAAGACTTCAGCGGAGAGCGCGCGCTGCGCCGAAGCGAGACTACCTACGAAGATTGTCCCGTCGCCGAGGTGCCCAACCGCGGGCTCCGCTTCCCGGTTCGGCACGTCTGCGAAACGGAGGCCCGCACCACCTCGATGGAAGGTCGGCCCGAAGACGAGTGGCGCACTCAGCAGGTCGTTCAGACCTACAACGGCTACGGCCAGGTGATCCGCACGGACGATTCGGGCTTTCTCGAACTCGATGGCGATGAAACGGTCAACGAATCCGACTACATCGAGCCGGGCGACGCGACGGGCGGCCGCTGGATCCTCGACCGCGCGTCCGCGATGCGCCGTTCTGGAGGCGACGAGCTTCAGACGGAGACGCGGCACTTCTACGACGGCGAGCCCTTCGTGGGCCTCGAAAGCGGTCGGCTCACGACGGGCCTCCTCACCCGCGTCACGGAGCGGATCGCAAGCGAGAGTGACGCGGTGATTCAGTCCGCGCGCCGCCGCTATGACGCGCACGGCAACGAGATCGAATCGATCACGCCGCGCGGCTCGGAAGCCGACACCAACGAGCACCGAACGCGCTTCCTCTACGACGACGATGGGTTCCTCTTGCGCGCACAGGAGATCGCCGTGCGCTCGCCCGAGGGTGACGCCTACCTCCTTCGCCGGGAGCGAAGCTACGACGACTCCTTCGACCTTCCCGTCGAAGCCACCGCCTGGATGGTGGTGCAGGGTGGCGAAACGCTCACGCCGAGGAACCCTACGCGGCTCACCTACAACGAGTTCATGGAGCTGACGGCCCGCTTCCAGCCGGGCGACCCCGTCGATGCGCCGAGCATTGAGTACATTCGCGAGTACGGCGCGCCGGTGACGGCGTTCCGAACGCGCACCCGCTCGACCCGTGGCGGGAGCCCCGACCTGGAAACGGTGCTTTGCCAGGATGGACGAGGGCGCGCCGTGCAGACCCGGCGGCGCACGGGGGCCGATTCCTACCAGGTGAGCGGCTTCTCCGAATACAACAGCCGAGGCGCGGTGGTCCGTGCCTTCCGC
>JBCDAA010000022.1:0-44668 GCA_039186435.1 Myxococcota bacterium
CGCGCCCGACACGGGTCGCACCTGCGGCGACTGCCCCGCGGGCTTTGAAGGGGACGGCGAGACTTGCACCGAGGTGCTCGACTGGTTCCAGATCTGGGGCGACGACAACGACGACACGCCCGGCGGCTTCTTCAACATGGGGGCAGCGGTCGACGGCGACGACAACGTCTACGTCTACGGCACCTTTGGCCTCGACATGACGATCTTCACGCGCATGGGGACGTCCTCGCGAGCGGGCTCCTACGTCGCGTCGTTCACAAGCGACGGTACCTTCCGCTGGGCCACCACCTTCGGCGTGTCTGCGGATCCGGGCGGCGACTTCGACGTGCAGCGTATGATGATCGAGCCGACAACCGGCGACGTCATCATTGCCGGCGATGGATTCGGTGGTGACGCGCTCGTCAACGGCGTAGTGAACGGAAGCCTGCGCTCGAACGAGACGGCCTTCGTCCTCCGCATCAACGCCGACACGGGCGCGCCGGTCTGGAGCTACTACGCACCGATCGACGGAACCCCGATGACCGGCAACGCCCTCGGTCTCGCCTCCGACGGTCGAATCCTCCTTGGCGGCAACTTTCAAGGAACCAACCGCGCGGTCGGTGACGGGTTCATGATCGCATCCGCAGGCTTGGCCGATGGGTACGTGCTCTGGCTCGATGTCGCCGACGGCGAGGTCAGCAACGCGATTCGAACCGGCGGCACGGGCAGCGAAGGCGTGGCCGCGGTCGACGGTTTTGCGGACGGAGACATCGCGGTGCTGCTCCAGTACGGCATGGACGGGACCAACCTCGGCGGCATCGACCTTACGTCCGAGTCAACGACCGCAGCCGCCTGGGGTCGCCTCAACACGGCCGGCGTTGCCGACTACGCGAGGTCGCTCGCCAGCGCCGGAAACAACCTCATGAACGACTTGCACGTCGGCGCGAGCGGCGACTTCTACATCTCCGGTCGCTACGTCGGCAATCTTTCCCTGGGCGCGGGCTTCACTCTTTCCGGCGGTAACTTTGGCGTGTACGTCGCCCGCTTTGCGGGAGCGACCGGAATGCCTGTGTGGGTCTCCGGCACCGAAGACGGCGGAAACGCCAACCCGATCGGTCTGTGGCGCTTTACGCTCGACGCTGACGAAAACGTTCGCTTCGCAACGGGCATTGCCATCGGTGGCGCCGGCGGTGTGACCATTGACGGCACCGAAATCCCGTCCACCGGAGACAACACCATCCTCGTGAATCTCGATGGCTCCGATGGTTCCCTCAACAGCGTGCGCGCGTTCAACATGTCCAGCGGGGTCATTCGCGGCTTCGGCCTGGGTGTCACCTCCACGGGCAACAGCGTCGTCGCGGGCTACTTTCAAAACACGGGAACGCTCTTCGGGCTCGACTTCGAACTTGCTGGCGCCGCGGGAGCGGACCACTTCGTGCTGCAGTTCGCCAACGAGTAGGCCCGGCCTCTAAGAACCGACGGAACAGAAAAGAGCGTCCCCTTCTGGGGGCGCTCTCTTTCGTGACCCGCAAAACCGCCGCCGCAGTTCAACCTCGTTCGTCGACGGAGAGCGCGACATCTCCTTGCGTGCTCCTGCGGTGCAGCTTTCCGAAGAACTCGAGGACGGCTTGGCGAAGACGCAAAAGCACGAGCGTTTGTTCTTCGCTTAGTGCGATGGAGCTCGTGATGTCGTCGTAGCGACTTGGGTGATCGCAGGCGGGGCTCTCGAAGCTCGGCGATTCGAAGTTCAGCACCCACGCCGCTCTCTTGCGGGGAGGAACCAACCGGTCTTCGTGTGTCCACCGCGGCGCCGCCTGATAGGCGAGCCACGGCCCCTCGAGTCCGCTCGCAAGCTTGGGCACTGCGATGCTGGACCCCCATCCCACGGGCTGTTTGGGCCAGCGTTGCCCTGCCGCACGGCACAGCTGCTCCGGCTGCCCGGCCCACACATTGACGAAGCTCCGACCGGCGTGCTTCCACCAGCGCTCGCTCGGAAAGATCTCGCTCTCCGTTTCAAGGCATACCCACATCGGATCGCCCGGAAGGCACGAAGCGAACTCCCCAGAAAAGGTGAGCTCGTGCTGCACCCAACCCTTGGCACCTTGCGCATACGTTCGCAGGACGGATTTCTCGAACGCCCAGCTGGTCAACCGCACGCCACCGTCAAACCGGAGGCGTGGTCGCCCTCCAAGTTCGAAGGGTGGGTCGGGGATCCATCGGCCATGTCGAAGCGACGCGCAGTGGAGTGCATCCTCCGCCTGCCAGACGGCGATCACGGTCTCGTTGGCGACGAGAATGTCCGCGACAGACACGCCGATGAATCCTCGGACGCAGTCACCGAGGCGATGCGGGGATTCCCAACCGGTACTCGGGGACCAGTACCGAACCCACACCGAGCCAAGATCCGTCGCCTGACCGATGACGAACACTCCCCGACCGTCGGATGCAGCTGCGATCGGAATCGCGGGATCGCAACGGTCAACCCGCGATTCAACTCGCCCCTGGCCAACACGCGAAGCCGAAAGAGGGACCTCTCGGCCGCCCCAAAAGAGGACGGGTCCCTCGGCCGTCGACACCAAGGTCGCACCTTGGGCGCGGCAGGTCTCGAAGGTTTCGCGCCATGAAGGTTCACCCACATGGACCAGAGAGAGTTCGTCCCTTCGCCCCTTCAGTCCGGGCGTGCTCCTTAGCGCGACGAGGGCACTCTCCTTTCCGGTCGGCAATATGCTCTGCACGAGCGGAATGCCTCCACTCTCAAGGCGCAACTCCATCGGCGGAGTCCAGGCTCCCTCCCGATGACGATGCAGGTGGACCACGAAGGAGTCCCCTTCGACCTCCATGCCTACGCTGTCGGCCCAGTCCTCGAGTTCGACACAAATCTCGTGAACCCACTCGTGCGAAAGCCGGCGCTCCTCCGGAACGAGCGTCGTAAGTTCGAGACCACTCCGCCGAAGCAGCGCAACCTCCCCTTCGCTCAACACCAGTGCGAGGTCCTCGTGGCTGAAGACGATGCCCACCGTCCCGCAACGGTGCCATGGTCCGCCAACCGGAGCACGCTAGACGCGCTCGTGAAAGCGCGCGCAGAGCTCCACCGCATCACGGGGCCGACTCTCGTGCGGCCCAAGACACGCGCGAATCAGGGACGCATGATGCGCAGCGAGCCCGGCGAGCTCGAGCGAATGTCCGCCGCTGAAGATCTGCCGCATCGCGGGCAAGTCCCGGTCGGAAAAAGGACGTGCGCCGAGGAGCTCCGCGAGAAGCACGCCGAGGGCCCAAACGTCGGATTGAGGCGTTGCTTGCCCACCCACGAGAAGCTCCGGGCTCAGGTAGCGCGCTGGCGAGAGCCGAACGCCGAGACGTTGGACGTTCGGGGGACAGGGATCGACGCCGAACCCTTGGTCCCCGAGGCGAGGTGTATCACCGCCCAGGAAAATGCTCGCCGGGCGAATGTACCCGTGAACGACGCCGCGCCGGTGAAGTGCCGCGACCGCATCACAGATTGGCGGAAAGATCGCGAGCCCGTCGTCTGCCGAAAGCGGAGCATCCGCGAGCACGGGCCCCTGGCCGAACTCCATGACCAGCACCCAATACTCATGGCCAAGGTCCTCAAGTTCCAGGTTGGCGAGTAGTCCCGGATGCGAGAGCCCGCGAAGAGCTTCGCGATCGTTTCGAAGTCGCGCAGGCACGTCACTCCACCAGTACGCCTTCGAAACGAACTTCAAGGCGAAGGTCTTCCGGCGGAGAAGATGCACCGCCTCATAGACGACCGCAGGGGAACCTCCTCGCGAAGGCAAACGCTCGCCCAGGCGATAGCGGTCGGCAACGAGCGACGCGTGGAGAGCCGCTTCGTTCAAGCGGCCTCCAGAACCGGGACGAGGGCACACGCAGACGTGGGACGCGAAAGGCAGTCGAGCAACGTCGTGCGGAGCGCTGGCGCGAGTGGCTCGAGCTGCTCGGCGAAGACGGGGCGCGCGCCTAGGTATGACTCCAGCCAAAGCTGGACAAGCGAATGGGCCGGGGTTGCACCAAACCGAGACAGCTCCGGAACGAGCTTCCACCCTTTTCGGAGCCCCTCCGCAACGCCGAGGGTGTCGTCACCAAGACGGGTTTCCGCGTTTCGCGCGAGGGAGACTCGCGCAAACGATTCGAGCCCCCAGTTGCGGATCTGAAGATGGCCGTCCCGTACGCCAAGGTCCGCCATGCGAAGGTAGAGGCCGAAGGGAAGAACCGCCGAAAGCTCATCCAAAAGGAGAGCAAGCGCAGGGAGATGAGGAGTGAGCCCGCGGAGCGGCTCTATCGCGGACGACGCGCGAATCCACACAAGCACCTCGTCGACCCGCGAAACTGCCAACCAGGGTTCGAGCGTCGGCGGGGGGTCCAAGCGATGCACCGCGTTCGCGAGCCGCGCACCTTCCCGCGAGAGGTCCACGGTCTCGGCGCTCCGCGCGAACTCGGCCCAGGGTTCGGGTCGAACGTCTTGAAGGAACACATCCACCCGGCGGCCTTTCAAGATGCCCGACCAAGCCGAGGCGAGACCCGTCCACGTTTGAAAGAGAGGCTGCCACGCCTCGAGCGTTGGATCCTGGACCCCCGCCGAAACGAGGATCCGCGCTGCGGCTCGGTGCTGCTCGTCCGGTGTCATCACTCGGCGTACAGGCTAAACCCGACGTCGCCGAGGCGCCGCAGGCCGTCCAGCGCGTCGGCGTCCAAGGAAAAGCCGCGATGCCAGCCGCGAAAGAAGAGCGCGACGGAGACGCGCGTTCGATAGCGCGCGCGAATCGCGGTCCAAGCAGGCGTGTCGGCTGGTAGGACTTCAAGAAACGCGCGGACCACCTCTCCCGGCACCACCCCCTCGCGAGTGTAGATCCACGCGCCCTCGTCCCACGTCCCCTGCGACCGTTTGGGCTGCCCTGCTCGATGGGATCGCGTTGCTGAAACGCCAAGCTGGGCGGTGATCTCGTCGGGATTCAACGAAGCGCCATAGATCCCGAGCGAAACACGGGTCTCGTCGATCTGACCGCCGACGTCCGCTCCTTGCGCGTCTACTGTCGGGGCCGCGATCGCCGCGTGATGCGTGGCACGGAGCGCCGCGATCGCCGAGTCGCCCCAGCCGTCGTCGAACCGCCTTCGCCAAAACCGAAATGCGTCCTCTTCGTCGCCCTGGTCGAAGAGCCGTAGCCCGCGAGCGAGATCGCGATAGACGTCCCGAAGATCATCCGTCAGGGAAGCGGCGATCGTCTCCGGCATTCGAAGAGGGTCGAGCACCTTGCGGTACGCGTCGTGACTTGGAACGAGAAGCGACCGCTCCAGAGGTGTGATCGGCACATTCGCAAGAGGCCCCGTCGCGGGCGGCAAACGAAGCACCGTGGTGATCAACTCCGCGAGCAGCGACCGTACGAACACGTGCCCGTTTGGGTGGGAGGCGCCCCCCTCGACGAAGGCACAAAACTCCCGCGCAAGCTCTGCAACGCTCCGCCCAGCGTCAGGATCGAAAGGTTCGCGAGCCACCGCGGGAGCTTATCTCATCGACGCGAACGTCCGCTTTCTCCGAGGCCGATCAACCCGAGGAAGACCGCCGCGAGACCGAGCGTTCGTTGAATCGCGCCGAGGGCGAGGAGGGGCGACCAGCCAGGAATGCTGACCGAGGCCACGAGGAGTTCCCAATCAAGGCGGACGGCAACGGCCGCCCAGGGGACCACGCAAAGCCCCACAAAGACGAGCGCCGAAACAAGACGCGGCGTTCCGAAGAGCCGATAGAGCGCGAAAAATGCCGGCATCGCCGACGCCCCGAGCACCGCGAAGATCCCGAGGAGCACTTCGTAGTTGATCGGGCCCAGGTTCGGGTAGCGGGTGAGCCACGGGATGAAGCTGGCGAGGTTCGCAAAGCCGATGCCGAAGCGGCTTGGCATGACCGCCCAGGGAGAGATCACCGCCAAGGGGGTCAGCAGCGCGATCGAGAGAACCGCCGGAAGTATTGGCCGACCGCCCCTTCGCTTGACTCGCCACGCAACGACCAGCGGTGCGATCACGAGCACTGCGAGGACGACAAGACTCGCAACGATGCCCACTTCGAGGAGCCAGATGCGGTCCGCACTGAGCTGCAAGACGAGCCACACCAAACCAAGACCGAAGGGAAGCGCCGCAAGCGCAAACGTCGACTCGCGCGGGAGCGATGTTCGCTCGCTCACTCCTCCACCATCGCGGAGAGCGCAGCGTGAACGCGCGCGAGTTCGGCCTCGATGGTCGCGGCGAGGCGCCCAAAATCCGCGGGGCGATCTTCTACGTCCGCCAAGAGATCGCCCAGCCGCGTTGCCCCAAGCTGCCGCGCTGCGCCCTTGAGCGCGTGGGCGTCTTGCCGAATCTGCTCGAAGTGATCTCCTTCGGAGGCACTGTGGAGAGAAGCCATTCGCGTTTCCACGCTTGTGCGAAAGGACGCGTGAAGTCTGCCTAGAAACGCAACGCCGCCAAAGTTCGCAAGCTCCTTCACCACCGTCGTGTCGAGGGTCTGTCCCGGCGGACAAAAGCGCCGCAGGACTTCCTCGAGCGCCGCGATCGAGAGCGGCTTGGTCAGGTGCGCGTCCATTCCAGCGGCACGCGTACGCTCTCGTTCCGCCGGAAAGGCGTGGGCGGTGAGCGCGACGATCGGCAATCGCACTCGCCCCGCATCCGCCTCGAACTCACGGATGGCCGCCGCCGCGGTGTAGCCGTCCATTTCCGGCATCTGACAGTCCATCAACACAAGGCCGAAGGCGCCATCGACCCGAACGGCGTGGAGCGCTTCAGCGCCGTTGATCGCCACCACCGGCGTGTAGCCAAGCTCCTGAAGAAACCCCTCGACGACCATGCGGTTGGTGGGCTGATCTTCGGCGATCAGAACCCGAATGCCCGACGCAGGGGGCATCTCGGTGGCGCGCCGCTGACGCTCGATGCGCTGCGCGGTGAGACGGCCCGGCCGCACCGGTCGCGCCTGGTGGGCGTCCGCGATGAAGGTGAGCATCTGGCGGCGAAGAACGGGCTTGTTCAACGCGGCAAACAAACCCTCACGTCGATGATCCCCGGCCGGGTCGAGGAGACCGGCGCTCATCGCGACGACTCGCGGACGTCCGAGCTCCGTCTTGCTCGCAAGGGTTGCCGTTCGCTCGGCCCACTGATCGCCGAGCGTCCGGAGATCGACGATCGCCACCGTGAAGGGCTGGTCCTTTCCAGCCGCGCCTCGAAGGAGCTGCGTCGCTGCGTCGAAGTCCTCCGCGACCGAAACGTCCACGCCCCAGGACTCGATGTGGCTTCGCATCGAATCGCGAACGCGCGGGTTCGCATCCACCAAAAGGACCCGCGCTTCCAAGAGCGCTGCGGAAAGCTGATGACCGCTGCCGCTCAACGTATCCGCGAGGGGGACGGTGATTCCGAACTCGAAGATGCTGCCCTGCCCCTTCGCGCTCTCCACCGAGAGCTGCCCCCCCATCAACTCGACGAGCTGCCGGCAGATCGTCAGGCCGAGGCCCGTGCCCCCGAACTCGCGCGTCGTCGACTCGTCCGCCTGCGCGAAAGGCGAGAAAATTCGAGAGACTTCTTCCCCCGACATGCCCACGCCCGTGTCCATCACGGAAAACTCGAGCTTGCAGTCGTCTTCGTCTTGGCGAACCACCTCGCAGCGAACGACCACCTCGCCTTCGCGGGTGAACTTGATCGCGTTGCCAACGAGGTTGTTGATCACCTGACGAAGACGCAGCGGATCCCCAAACACGCGCGCCGGCAGGTTGGGATCGAGGACGACAAGCAGGTCGAGACCTTTCGCATAGACCGCCGAAGCCTGGTTGCTCGTGACCTCTTCCACCACGCGACCGATGTCGAAAGGAATGGACTCAAGCGCGAGAGCGCCCGCCTCGATTCGCGAGAGGTCCAGCAGGTCGTTCACGATCGCGAGGAGCGCATCGCCCGAGCGCCGCATCTGCTCGAGGCGTTCTTTTTGCGTGGGCCGAAGTTTGCTCCGCAGCGTGAGTTCAATGAGGCCGAGAATGCCGTTGAGAGGGCTGCGAATCTCGTGACTCATGTGCGCAAGAAAGCGCTGCTTGGCTTCGACCGACGCCAGCGCCCGATCGCGGGTCCGCTCGAGCTCCACAGTGCGCTCCTCCAGCTCCTTTGCCGAGCGTTCCGCGATCGCGCGCTGCTTCTCCGCTTCTTCGACCTGCGCGTCGATGCCGACGACGAGGCGATGCCGCGCTCGGGCGATCCCGATCCCGATCAATGCGGAGGCGACGACCGCTGGAACCCAGATTTGCAGCTCCGCAGAGGGAAAGGCGAGATGCCATGCGATTGCGAGCCAGCCGCCTACGGTCAGTGCGGCAAGACCCACCATAAGGCGCGGCCGAAAGAGGAACGATCCAACCGCGAGAAGCGTGATCACGGGAATGATCGTCAGCGTGGGGTTGGCGGCAAAAAACGGAAACGTCAGCGCGCACGCCACCGCGGAAACGCTCGCCAGCGACGCGGCACGGAGAGCCGAGATCCGGCCTGCGCGAAGCAACGCGTAGAGGACCATGCAGCTCAACGACACCGCCGCGGAACTTGCGACCAGAGAGAGGTCGTCGACGATGGGCGCGAGGTAGTGACGAATGGCGAGCGCGAGACCGATGGCTCCACCAAGGGGAAGCGCAATCCGGGACGCCGTCTGCGCCCGCTCCTCCGCATGGCTAGCGCCCGGCCGCTCGGATGTCTCGAGGCGCATCGACCGCATTGTGCATCACTCGTGACCCCAGGGGGCTTTTTCCGCGGTGCCTTCGACCTCCGGCAGGAAGATGTCATGGTCCGTCCGTGCGACGCGACGATCCCGACGTCTTTGAGGTGAAACGAGCCGGTCCGCCCTCTCTCTCGTTTCCCGCGCAGGCCGTGATTCAGGCGCTCGAGGGGGTGGTCACGGAGGCGCGCTATCGGCGCATCACCGAGGTCGTCCGAGGACGCACGCACCGGGTCGCGATGGTGCTGGAAGACGTGACCGATCCGCACAACACCTCGGCCGTCATGCGAAGCTGCGACGCCTTCGGCGTTCAAAACGTTCATGTGATTCCCGGGCCTCGCGGCTTTCAGGCCGCCCACGCCGTCTCCAAGGGTTCCCATCGGTGGCTCGACCTCCATGTGCACGAGTCGCCCGAAGCCTGCGCAACGGCGCTCCACGCCGAGGGCTACCGAATCCTCTACGCCTCCATGGAGGGCACCACGCGGCCCGAGCAGCTCTCCGAGCTCGGTAAGGTCGCGATCGTCTTCGGCAACGAACACCGCGGTCCTTCGCCGGCGCTTCGGGCCCTCGCCGACGGAAGCTACGCCATTCCGATGCGCGGCTTCGTCGACAGCCTGAACGTGTCCGTCGCGGCGGCGATCACGCTCTTTTCCGCGACACAGAAAGGCGATCTCACCGAGCCGGAACGCGAAGCGCTCGTCGCTCGTTATCTCCTCGGGAGCGTTAAGGATGGAGATCGCATCGTGCAGGAATCCCTCCTCCAAGGAGGGGCGTGAGATGGCCGCACGCAAACGCCTCCGCCCGCGCAAGGCGAAGAAGAAACGTCGGCGGCCGCGCTCACGCCTTTGGCGATGGGTCCGGCGTCTCGGAATCCTCACCCTCGTGGGCGGCATCCTGGGCGTCGTCGGGCTCGCAGGGATCTTCTGGTACTACGGCCGCGATCTTCCGGACGTTGCAACCCTTCGGGCCTACGCGCCGCCGCAGACCACGCGCGTCGTCGACCGCCACGGAGAGTTGATCGGCGAGATCTTTTCGGAGCGACGCACGGTGGTTCCGATGGATCAGATTCCTCGCAATCTGGTGCTCTGCGTGCTCGCGGCAGAAGACGCCGACTTCTATCAGCACGAAGGTCTCGACTACCCGGGGATCATCCGCGCGGTGCTTCGGGACGTCCTCGAAGGTCGCGCGGCCCAAGGCGCAAGTACGATCACCCAGCAGGTCGTCAAACTCCTCCTGCTTAGTCCTGAGCGCACGCTCAGCCGCAAGATTCGCGAGCTGATTCTCGCGCGCCGTCTCGAGCAGGAGCTCACGAAGGACGAGATCCTTCACCTCTACCTCAACCACATCAACTTCGGGCACGGACGCCACGGCGTACAGGAAGCGGCGTCGTTCTATTTCGGAAAGGACGTGAGCGAACTTTCGCTTGCTGAGGCATCGCTCATCGCCGGCATTCCCCAGGCGCCGGCGCGTCTTTCCCCGCGCACCCATCTCGAAGCCGCGCAGCGACGACAGCGCTTTGTGCTCGGGCAGCTCGCCGCCAAACGGGAGGAGTACTGGCCGGATCTGAGCCTTGAGGCGATCGACGAAGCGCGCGACACGGAGGTGCCCCTCGTCGAACGCGCCACCCGCCCGGATCGCGCACCGGAGATCATGCGCATCGCCCGGCAGACGCTTCGGGAACAGGTCGGGGACGAGGCCTTTCGGCGCGGCGGCTACACCGTTCACACGACCTTGGACCTTCGACTTCAGGCGGCCGCTCGACAGGCGGTTCGCTCCGGACTCGAAACCGTCGACCGGCGACAGCGCTACGTGGGACCGCTTCGCGTTCGGCGACAACGACGGAGGCCGCCAACGGTCGAGAACCTTCGCGAGGGGCGCATCTACGTCGGGGAAGTCACGGCAGTCGACGACAGCGAGGGCTCGATCGTCCTCGACGTGGGCGGTCATCGCGTCACCACCGATCTCTCCGACGCCGCGCGCTACAACCCGGACGAGATCAGCGCGAGCGAGTTTGCGCCCGTCGGTGCGCGCGCCCACGTGTCGATCCTCGGCGACGGGAGCGAAGGTCGCCTCGAACTTGGGCCTCAGGGCGCGGCCATTGTGATCGAGCCACGTACCCGCGACGTTCTCGCCCTCGTCGGCGGCTACGACGCAAGCCCGGGGTTCAACCGCGCGCTCCAGGCGAGGCGCCAGCCGGGCAGCACGTTTAAACCGATCGTGTACGCGCTTGGAGTACACGAGCGCCGCCTTTCGCCCGCCACGGTGCTCATCGACGCGCCCGTCGTCTACAACCAGTGGCAGCCACAAAACTACGAACCCTGGCGCCACGAAGGTTCCGTGCGTCTTCGCGTCGCGCTGGCTGAATCCATCAACACCGTCGCGGTTCGCGCGCTGACAATGCTCGGCCCGGACTCGGAAGCGGAGGCCGCGCGGCTGCCGATCGCCACGGTGTGTCAGCGCTCTGGGCAGGCCGCGGTTTCGTTTGCGCAGGAGCTTGGCATCGCGAGCGACCTCGACCCCGGATGTCCGCTGGCGCTGGGCGCAAGCGCGGTTCGGCCGGTGGAGTTAACGAACGCCTACGCGACGTTTGCGGCGGGGGGACGTTGGACGAAGCCGCGCTTCATCGCGCGCATCGAAGACCCGAACGGCGAGGCAATCGATCTCCCTTCCGAACCCGTCCGCGATGTGATGAGCGCGGCGGAAGCCTACGTCGTCACCGACATGCTCACCTCGGTCACACAGGCAGGAGGCACCGCGTCGCGGGCATCGCGACTCGGCAAGCCGGCGGCGGGAAAGACAGGCACGAGCAACCGGGTTCTCGACGCATGGTTTGTGGGGTACACCCCGAACATCGTGGCGGGGGTGTGGGTAGGTTTTGACGATCGGCGCTCTCTCGGGCGACGCGAGGCGGGCGGTCGCAGCGCGCTTCCGATCTGGCTTGAGATCGTCCGGGCCGCCGAACAGGGTCGCCCGGAAATCGAGTTTCCGCGGCCCAGCGGCATCGTCGAAGCGCGCATCGATCCTGCGTCCGGTCTGCTCGCCTACGAAGGCCAGGAGGACGCCATCACCGAGGTCTTTCTCGAGGACGCCGTCCCGGAAGAAACCGCGCGCCCTCCGGAGATCGCCGACCCCTCTACGTTTCTGATGGAGCAGCTCGGGGGAAGCGGACAGGTCGACGCTGGTGTTGAGGCATCGCCGTGAGGCGCACCGCGCTCGCGCTCACGCTCTCTGCGTGGGTTGGTGCGGCCCACGCGCAGCCGACCTCACAGCTGCAAACGATCAAAGCGCATCTCGCAAACGCCGCGGCGGAACTCGCCCAAGGTCCGACGGCGTGTGAGGTCGACGCGCAATGGCCCGCGGGAAGTCCGCGAGCCGCCGCCCTGGAAGCCGTCCTTCGCGCCGCTGTCGAAGAGGGCATCGAGCGCGCCGGCGGAGAGCTTGTCCCCGAGAGCGCTCACGCGCTTCGTCTCGGCCTCAGCACTGCGGGAGGCCATCTGCGCGTCGAGCTCGCGGTCGCCTCGCAGCGGGAGCACTGGCTCGAGCGGCTCTTCGGCTGGAGTGAAGGACTCGCGCGCCACCGCTGGCGCGTGCCTCTCGACGCAGAGCTTCGGCAGCACGTCGCCACGCTACCGCGCCTCACCTCGTCCACCGTCGTCGCGCGAACGTATCGCCTACCGGGTCGCGGCTACCTCGACGTCGCCGTTCACGATGTCGACGAGGGCGGCCCCGCCGAGATCGTCCTTCTGGGCTCTGGCGGCATCGAAGTGGTGCGCATGGGAACATCTCCGAGCGGGCGCGCGCGCCCGGAGCTCGTCGAGCGGCTTTCGTTGCCGGCCGGCGATCGGCCGGGGGTTGGCGTTCAGCGACCCATCGGCACTCTCTCCATCGACGCAGAGGGCGTGCTCGGCCGGGTGCGGCATCGGGCGCAGCCTTTTCGTGTTCAGATGAGCGGCGTCGCGTACGTCAGCGATCCCTGCCCTGAGATGTCGCATCCCCTTGCGGACGCGTGCGCGATGCCCGTGGACGGCCGGGACTATTTCGCGAGCGAGCTCTTGCCGCGCCTTCAACGGCGACCCCCCGCGCGCGCACCAACGTCCTTCTACACGCGTCGCGCGCAGTGGGTTCGCCGCACGGACGGAAGCGCCGCATGGGTCGAAGTCGTCGTGACCCCGCGCGGCCGCCTGGTTGCACGGACGGGCGATCGCGATGTTGGGCTCGCCGGTTTCGGCGCGGCGATCGGAATGGCGGACGTCGACGCCGACGGGAACGCGGAACTTCTGACGTCCTCGTCCAACCTTGTCGGAAGCGGCGACCAGCTCACCGTCCTCCGCGTCCGCGAAACGGGCGCGCTCCGGCGGCTCTGGCAGTCCGGTCCCATCGAGGGCTCGGTCATGGTCGCAGGCTCCGGGGATATCGACGGGGATGGAACCCCCGAACTTCTCGCCATCGAAGAGCAGCGCGCCCGCGCGATCCTGTGGGTGATTCGATGAACCGCTTCGTGGCGCTGGCGATCCTCGCGCTCGGGTTGTGCGTTGCGCCGATCGCCCAAAGCGCACTGCCTCCTGGGTACGGCGGCGTGCTTCGGGTGCCAGGCACCGCCGGACTTCGTCTTCCGGATCCAACGGATGTGCGTACGCCGCTTGAGGCCACGGTGGTCGCGGGGGTCTACGACACCCTCTACACGCTTCGAGGAAACCGGGTCGTGCCCTCGCTGGCGGCGGCGCTTCCGGAGATGGAGGGAGACATCGCGCGCGTTCGGCTGCGCCAAGGCATTCGCCGCCACGATCGGCGCCCTCTCACGGCCCGCGACGTGGTTCGGGCGTTTCGGCCGCTTCTTCGCTCGACGTCCGAACCCTGGCTCAGCGGTCTCGCCCGTCGCGGCGGCGGTCTCGACATGCGCGCGGAAGACGAGACAACGATCGCGTTTCGCCTCGAGGACCCCGAGTTCGACCTGGCTCGGCGTCTCGCCGCAACGCCACTTTCGATTCGCCTCGGTCAAGGCCATGGCACTGGCCCTTACCGCGCCCGCCTACGAGACGGCGCCCTCCACCTCTATCAGTTTCGTCCGGCCGCGCGTGGAGCACCGCGTCTTCGTGCAATTCACATCGAACCCGCACGCTCTCGCGACGACGAACTGCGCGCGTTTGATCTTGGCGAACTCGACGTGTCCTGGCGCGGCGCATCGCTCTACGGACAGCCTGGCCGCGAAGTTGTCCGGCACGCGTTGCCCGCGAGCACGCCGGTCCTCCTCGTTCCGCAGGCACGTCAGCGCGGACGTCTCGGCCCGCTCGCGCGCACGATCGATCGACGTCGACTCGCGCGAGTGGGACTGGACCCGGGCGATCACATTGGCGACCTCCCGGCGCCGGTCGCGCGGGGCAGCCAAACCGGCGCGCTGCGGCTCATGGTGGTCGCGGGCGATCCCCTCCAGGAGGAACTCGCCGCCGCGCTTGCCGCGCGCTTCGACGAGGTGGGATGGCGCACCACGATCCTTCGAAAAGACAGCACGCGCTACGATGTTCTCGTCCGCACCGATCAATGGGATCTTCGCATCGTGCAGCTTCCGCCTCCCCTCCCGGACGACCGTTCACTTCTCGCGGCCGCATGGATTGCGGTGGGTAGCCCGGATCGCGCCCGCGAACTTCTTGGCGGCGCGGGCCCCGATCGCGTCGCCCAAGCGGCACGCGAACTCCCGGCGATCGTCCTCGGCCAGCGACAGCGAACGATGCATCACCTGCCAACGCTCCGGGGGGTTGAACACGATCCCTGGGGACGGGTCCTGCTGCATCGAGCGTTCCTGCCGCGGAGCGACGAGCCATGAAACTTCGCTGGCGCTTTCTGCTTCTCTTTTTGGTCGCGGCGTTTGTCCCCTTCACGGCGCTCTTCGTGGTGGTGCAAACCAGCCTGATCGATCAGGTGCGTGAAGATCATCGACGGCAGCTTGATACCCGCGTTGCGTCTGCGCAGCGCCGCCTCGCCGAACGGGACGCCAACGACCGCCAGGCCGTTCACGCGCTCTGCGACCACAACCTCGTTGTCGACCGACTCGTGCTGCAGCTCGCCACAGATCGTTTCGACCCACAGAGCGAGCAGGAAATGGTGATGCTGATGCCGCCGATGATGCGGGGTCAGCGCTTCGACGCGCTCTATCTCCTCGACGCCCAAGGCGGACCGTCCCGCGGGCAGATCCTCGGGGCAGGACACTACCCCAACGCCGTCGGCGGTCGCGTTCCCGAACTCGTCGACGCCCTCACACGCGCGGGGGAAGCCACGTTCGCCTACGAAGCGCGCGTTCGCGACGACGACACGGCGCGCGATGTGATGTCACTCCTCCAAGGGTGTGTCGTGCGTCGAGACGGGGCGGCGGTCGCGGTGGTCGCCGGACACTTTCTCGCCGACGACTTCGTGGAGGAGCTGGTCGGCGACGTCACGCCCGTCGAGTTTCGCCTGTTCCAAGGTCCCGGCGGCCCGGATGGAGGCGGCCCGGATCGGGGCACCGAAGTCGCGCATTTCGAAGGACCCGAAGGCACCGCCCTTCGCCTCGTCGCCACCATCGACGACGAACCTCTTCGCCGCGAAGTTGCCGCTCTTCAACAACGCACCCTTTACGTCGCCGGCGTCGCGCTCCTCGTCGCGCTCTTCGCCGCGGTGCTCATGACCCTGACCCTCTCGCGGCCTCTCCGCTCCCTGGAAGCCGCAGCGCAGCGCGTCGCATCCGGTGATCTCGAGTCCGAGATTCCGGTCACCGCCCGCGGGGAGGTCGGACGCACCATGCGGGCCTTCAACAACATGACGCGAGAACTCGCCGCAACGCGAAAGAAACTCTTGCGCGCGGAGCGCATCGCGGCCTGGCGCGAAGTCGCCCGCCGAATCGCCCACGAGATCAAAAACCCGCTGCAGCCGATTCAGATGGAAATCGAGACCATGCGAAAGCTGCATCAGCGAAAGCACCCTGACTTTGACGTCGAGTTTCAGGGCTCCACGCAGGTGATTCTCGACGAGGTCAAACGACTCAACACCATGGTCACGGAGTTCAGCCGTTTCGCCCGGCTGCCGCGCCCGACGCCCGTCGCCCTCGACCTTCGAGAAATCGTGGACCACGTCGTCAGCCTTCACGGAAGCGGCGGCGCGGAACTTGCGGTTGACGTCGATTCGGTGGTGGTGCGCGCCGATCGCGAACAGCTCACGCAGGTCCTCGTCAACCTCGTGCAAAACGCCGCCGACGCCGCCGAAGCGCGCCATGGCAGCCACGGGGGGAGCGTTCAGATTCGGCTCGAACCGACCGACGACGGCGCACGCCTCGAGGTCGCCGACAACGGCACGGGCATCGACGAAGCGAACCGCATGCGCATCTTCGAGCCTTACTTCACCACCAAGTCAAAGGGCACCGGCCTCGGCCTTGCGATCGTGCACCGCATCATCGGCGATCATGGAGGCTCGATCGACGTGGAAGACGGCATCGATGGCGGCGCTGCATTCGTGATCCAGCTCCCGGTGCAGGGCCCCGCGATGGAGATCGAAGCGTCTCTCGCAGAAACCGACCTGCCGCTGGGACGTCCGCAGCCGTAATTTCTGAGCGCGATGCGTTGGCGCCCGGCTTTGCGCTTTCGCAGTTCCGAACGCTACCGTAGTCACGATGCGCAGCGCCCTTTCGTTCGCTCTTCTTCTCCTCGCCGCCTGTAGCAGCAGTGGCACGAGTCGCCCCGAGCCCATCGAAGAATTTCCCGCCGATCCCCTCGACGCGATCGACCCGACCGCCGATCCCGGCTGCACCGCGAGCTGGATCATCGGAGGCCGCGGACGCATCGTGGACGAACGCGGCGAGCCGATCGAAAGCGCGCGCCCGCAGCTCTGCTTGCGCCTCGTCGGAAACGAACTGCTCTGCCTCCTTCCGCCCGAATCCGAAACGGACGGCTTTTGGCACCAAGAGATCGAAACTGACGCGCGCTGCATTCAAGACGTCGCGCTTCGCACGTTGCTCCCTGGTTCCACCTTCGGAACGACCTACTGCGAGGTACCGCTCACGCTCAATAGCGGCGTCCTCGAGATGCGCGATCCGATCATTCTCTACGACCTCGTTCCCGCGACAGCGCCGCCTCTCGGCGACGAGAACGCGGCCCGCGAGGTGGTTTTTGACGATGGTCTCGTTCTCGAGGTGACGCCCTCGGTCTTCTTCAGCGACGAGTACGAGAATCTCGTTGGGCGCCGCGTCGATCTCGACGACCCCCCTTGCTTCGTCGAAGAGGGATCGCTTCTCGGTCTTTACGCGTTCGGACCGGAGGCCTCCATTCTCAACGACAGCGACGAAGGGTTTCCGATTCGGATCCCGAACACGGAAGGCCTCGCCGACGGAACGGTGGTGGAGCTGCTGATCCTCGGTGGCCTCGAAACGCGCCTCCCGGGCGAACGCCTCATCGAGGAGGCGGAGTTTGAGGTCTACGGCACTGCGGTCGTGCGCGGCGAGGAGATCGTCAGCAATCCCGACGGAGCCCTTCCCTACCTCAGCTGGCTCGGCTACCGCGTCGCGGAGTAGCCGTCAGATCCAGAGAATCAGACCGATGGCCGGCGTGAGAACGCGCCCGCGGCGTTCGGTGTCCGCTTCCATGGACGGGCGCCGCGGCATTTCCACATCGAAGTCTGCCTGCACGTGCGCGCGCGCCACGGTCATCTCGAGCGCGAACCACGCGCGCCCCGACCCGATCGCAATGCCGAACTGACCGGCGACGTAGGTTGCGCGACCGGACGCTCGAAGACGAATGTCCTGGCACGAGTCGTCGAGACACACGCCCACCTCGGTGTCGAAGCGCGAAATCACCAGCTTCGGTCCCGCCCAAAGATGCACGCGCTGCCGGCTGTAGCCGAGGACGAGCGGCACGGCGAAGTCCTGTCGGCGAAAGCTCTCGATCTCAACTTCGTCGGTAAAGCGCTCCACCGGGAACTGTTGAAAGTTGACGTTCACCATGAAGCCGAGCGCACCGTAGATGCCGGGCTTGCGGCGAAGCCACTGCAAACGAAACCCCACGCCCGCGGACGTCGCCCCAACGCGCGCATCGAGCTCGAGACGGCGTGTGACGCCGTACGCCAGACTCGCCTGCGCATCGAGAGAAGGTGGTTGAACCAGCGCCGCGGTGGCGGATTCGGCCACCTGTTCCACCTGCGCAGGGGTGGGGTTGTTGCCCAATCCAGAGATGTCTCGAACGGCTTCGTAGGTGTCGCCCGGAAGTCCGGTCGGGGGCGTCACCTGCACCGACCCACCGATCTGCAAATGCCCTGCGGGAACCGTTCGCGCCGGCTGAAGCGTCGTCAGCGAACTCGAGCACCCAGCGGCCCCAGCCAGCGCAACAAAGGCGATCCAAAAGGGGGAAAACGAGCTGCGCTGGAGGTCCGTGCCGGCCATGTGCAGCCAACACGAAGCGAACACCATGCCAACGAGGCGGCGCCAATTTCACCGTGCCAATTTTGACGTTGGAAGGCCGGCGTAAGGCGCTTGCGCCAAGTCGACGTGCGTTAGGTTCCTGTCGCGAATCCCCAAGTCTTGACGTGCCGTGCCGACGTGGCGCGAGTGGCACACATCGGGTCAACCCGCTAACGGCGTCAGGAAATCTGCTGAAGCTTCTTCGCGCGGCGTCGAATCGTCGAACGATCGACCCCAAGGATGCGAGAAGCCGCCGCAAAGTTGTGGTCCGAACGCTCCAGCACACGAAGCAGATACCAATCGGTGAGCTCGCGCATGCTCGCCGTCGCGTCGAGAACGCCTGAGGGCACATCCACGGAAGGTGCCGTCGGCGTAAGCGCGACCTCCGGCTCAAACCCGAGCATCACGCTCCGCAATTTGTTTTGAAGCTCGCGAACGTTGCCCGGCCACGCATACGCACGGGACGCAACGCGCCGAAGCCACTTCTCCACGCGCTCGAGCACCTCTTCACCGCCCGACTTCGGCAGGTAGCGCTGCGCAAAGATCCGGCCGAGGGCAGGGATGTCCTCGCGTCGCTCGCGAAGCGGCGGAAGACGAATCACATGACCGGCAAGGCGCTCGTAGAGATCGCGACGAAACTCCCCCGAGTCAACCATGCCCTCGAGATCCTTATGCGTCGCAGCAACGTATCGAACGTCTGCCACGAAACCTTTATCGGCGCCGAGCGGGCTGACGATATTGGTCTCCATCACGCGCAGGAGTTTGACCTGCGTGGTCTCGCGAAGATCACCGACCTCGTCGAGAAAGAAGCAGCCGCCCTTCGCGCTCCGAATCCGCCCCTTGCGCTCCACAGTCGCGCCGGTGAACGCGCCTTTGACGTGACCAAAGAGCTCGCTCTCGATCAGCGTCTCGGGCACCGCCGCGGCGTTCAACGCGTTCCGCGGCGCACGACCTCCGTCGAGACCGCCCGGCTGCCCCAGCTGAATGGCTTCCGCGATCGCTTCCTTACCCGTTCCCGTTTCTCCCAGGATGAGCACGTCGTGGTCCTTGATGACCTGCTCCAGGATCAACGCGTTGTAGAGCGTGTCGCCAAAACACGCCGACCACGTGTCGCGGCGGATCTGCTGCATCGCCGAGCTGGTTCCCGCCAACCGCGAGAGCGCTTCGTAGCAGCGACCGGCCGCCTTCACGATGCGCACGTACGCCGCACGCTCCCGCGGCAACGCTTTCCACACGCGCGGCGGCTGCTCCAGGATCGACTCCACCCCAGTAAGAACCTCGGCGTGGCCGATCGCGAGCAGGCGTTGCTCCGCGAGGGCGACCTTTCCCACCTCGAGGGCCTCGACGATCGTCCGGCTCTTCGGCAACCGGACAACGCGCTCGAGCTTCGCCTGGAAGTCGTCCGCTTCGTAGGCAAACGGATTGCTCTCCAACGCATGAAGAGCGTCCGCAACAACACTGCTGACCATGAACCCTACTCTCCTTTGACGCCCCACCGACGCAGCTGCTCCATCAAGCATGTTTGCTCTCCCAAAGACGTTCGAAGGTGCCAACGTCGACGTCCTGCTAGTTCCACAACCAAACCGCCCTTTCGTGCGTCGACCCCCACAATCTCCTTGCGACTGACGCTTCGTTCAAAGCTGTCCAAGAGGCGCCGGAGAGGAAGGGTTTCAACGTCACACCGAACGCGCCCACAGAGGTAGCGACGCAGAATTCGCGAGTCCACGAAAACGCCGGAAACGGCGCCCCCGAGAAATCGCTGGGACTGCGAATGCACATGAAGACGACTTTTGGTGAAGAGGGCGAGCACTAGGGCTGCCCATCGCAACAAGCATGCTGACGCCGGACACGTTGTTTTCTCAAGTATTTTCCCGATCAATTCTGCAAAGAAGAGGCTCTAGCCGATGCAATTCGCGCGAAAGGGGTAATTTGCGCCACGGTTACCGCGGTGCGCCCTAGTGGCCATGCCGCCGGACGCTATGGCACCCTTCGTCCCAGGAGGGTGACGTTGCGGCTTGTTTGGCTTGGGGCGTTTATCTCGGCGTGCATCGTAATCTCGGCGTGCACGGTAATCACGGACCCTGGGAGCTTTGAAGAAGGCGGCGAAGACCTCTGCGCAGGCGTGGTTTGCCCCTCGGGGAGCTGTAACCCCGACACCGGCGCCTGCGTCGACCTTTGCGCCGACACGGGCTGCGACCCATCGGAGGCGTGCAACCCTTCGACGGGCCGCTGCGAACCCGTGTGCATGCGCGCGTGTACCGAAGACGAGGTCTGTAATTCTACAACCGGAGAGTGCGAGCTCGCGTGCATGATCCCCTGCGAGGACCCTCTCGTCTGCAACCGCGAAACCCGGGCGTGCGAGGAAGAGTTCGCTTGCACGGGCGACGAAGATTGCGACGGCGACATCTGCGATACCGACTTCGGGATCTGCGTCGAGTGCGTCGACGATGCCGACTGCTTCGACGCCATCTGTAGCTTTGGGGAGTGCCGCGACATACCGACGTGCTGCACCGACGATCCCGAGCGATGCGAAATCCTCGGCGACATTGGCGTCTTTTCTCTCCCGACGTTCAACGCGGGCCCGGTCGACGCAGGCGGCGTCATGGCGCCTCCCTTCAACCGGCTTCAAGTGACGCCCGGGGAACGGGCGGAGAGCTGGTGGGTTGTGCGACGTCGCTCCCCTCCCCTCATGGGCTACGACCTGACGATCTTTGACGACGGCACCTCCCGCATGACCGAACTCGCCGGCGAGCTTCCGGGGGCCTGCACGCAGGACAGGATTACGGACGCGGTCGTCGAACGGGTCGACGGAGAGCTCCGCGTCGCGACCGTTCGCGGATCCGACCGGCAACTGCTCCACGGAACGCCAGCCGGCTGCCTGATGGAGACCCTCACCGGCCGGCCCGAAGGCATGGCCCAAGGACTCTTCGACGGAACCCTCCGGGCGGCGGTGCTGACCACGAGCGGCATGCCGATTCCCACCTGGGACGTCGAGGTCTCGCCGCGAACCGACAGCGGGTCGCTCGACGCGGCGCTCGGCATGGACCGCGCGATCGGGATCGACGCCGCGGACGAGCTCTTCGTGCTCACCCTCGAAAATCGCGATGATGGGATCTCGTACGAAGCGCGTGCCGCACGCGGCGAAGCGATCCTTCGACGTATCGGAAATAGCCCGGCGCGCGTGGCCAGGATCATAGACGGTTGGCGCGTCGCGTTCGCGGAAGGCGGCATGCTCAGAATTCACGAGATCGCCCAGCTCCCCGAAGCCATCGAAGTCATCCGCGAAACCGAGACCGACGCATTTGGATCCGGAGCGGTGGACATCATCGGCATCGAAGAGTTCGGGCGCAATCTCACCCTCGCCGGCGCCGCGGACGGAGCCTTTGTGACGCTCGTCTACACCGATGGGGACTTCTTCTACGACGCAACCCCGCGTAGCAGCATGAGCATCGACGACATCGACGAAGTGCGCATGTCGAGCCAACCGATCGCGGGCGGGGTTCAGGTCGCGATGGCCGTTCGGAAAAACAACACGACCGAGCTCCTTCGGTGGAATCTATGCGAAGCAAATTGACGATGAATCGACTGGGACTCGTTCTTGCCCTGACCTGCGCCATGAGCTCTTTTGCGCACGCGCAAGAGGAGCCCGACCGAGGTCGCCTGCACTTTCAAGCGGGCGCGTCCTACTACGAGGCGGGCGACTACGAGGACGCCCTTCGCGAGTTTCAACGCGCGTACGAGCTCAGCCAACGCGACGAGCTCTTCTACAACCTCTCGCTTTGTCACCAGCAGCTCGGCAACCTCGAGCAGGCCTCGTCGTTTCTGCGGCAGTATCTCGAATCGGTGAGCGACATTCCGAACCGCGCCAACCTCGAGCGACGCCTCGAGAACTTTCAGGAGCGAATGCAGGCGCCCGACGATGATCCCGGTCCGATCGTAGCGCCGCCGGAAGAGGAAGAAGAAGACGATCCCGAGGTGGGTGGCGCAAATGTGCCGGCCATCGTGGGCTTCAGCATTGCGGGCGCGGGGGCGTTGATGCTCGGCGTATCGGGCGGCCTCGCGCTGGCCAAGCGCGGGGAACTCGACGACGAAGAGTGCCGTCCGAACTGTCCGAGCAGCGATGTGGATAGTCTCCGTCGCCGTGCGATCTTTGCAGATATCGGTCTCGGATTGGCCGCAGCCGGCGCGGTCGTGGGTGTGATCTTTCTGATCGTAGGTGGCGGCGACGACGACTCGGACGAGGCGCGTGTCCGGGTGGAGCCCTACGCTGATCGACACAGCGCCGGCGCGTCCATTGGAGGTCGTTTCTAGCGGGTCGTGGTACGTTGACGCCCGTGAAATGGTGCTGCCTTTTCCTTAGCTTTGCGGGCGCGTGCACGCTCGTGACCGACCCGAGCCGCTTTGAGGGCGGCGGTGACGCTGGCGCACGCCGCGATGGCGCAACCTCGGACACCGGCGGGACCGACAGCGGGGGTGCGACCGACGGGGGCGGGGTCGATGCCCCCGCGCCGGTTTGCGAACCGGACTGCACGGAGCCGGACCGGCCCTATTGCGTGATGGTCACGCCCGAGTCCAGCGCCTGCGTCGAATGCCGAACGAGCGAGGACTGTCCAGGGGAGCAACAGTGCTCCGAGTTCTTCCTCTGCTTCAGCTGCGACACGAACGAAAACGGACTCCTCTCCGCCGACCCGCTTTGCGACGAGTTAGCGGGCCCGAGGCCGCGAGACTGCGACGACGACAGCGACGGTTTTTTCTCCGCGTTCGGCGACTGCGCGACGATGGCCCTCGGCGCGCCGCGCGACTGCACCGACTCGCTCGACGTTATTCGGCCGGGTCTCGCCGTCTGCGGCGTCGCGAGCTACCTCTCCTGCAACGGTGCCCCAGCGGGGTTTGGATTTGATCCGGCGTTCGAGCTCAGCATTCCCGGATACGACGAAGTCGCTGGCGCGGTGTCGTTTGCGTTTCCGGCCGAGATGCCAGCGGGGCCTCCGATGCAGACGGAGTGGGGATTGATTCCATCCAGCCACCGAGTCCGCCCGGCGATGGATGTTGTCGCGCGCCAGATCGGTCAGTGGTCGGTCGGCTACGCGCGAGGAGCTCCCACCGCGCGCCAGTACGCGGCCGTCTCCGTGGGCGACATCAACTACGTGGACACCACTCCGCAACTGGCGGCCGTCAACACCACCGACTTTCCGTCCGAGTCGGCCCCCTTCCGAGATGTGCAGCTCATCGCCGAAGGTCGTTCGCTCTACGCCGGCATTGCAGGAAGGCGGGGGACCTTCGAGGAGTTTGTGCTCTACGAGCGAAGCGGCGGCAGCTGGATGCGTCGCATGGCCCAGCAGACCACGGACGGCGAAGCGCGTGTGCCGCTTGCGCTGACCTCTCATCTCGGCGTCCCGCGCGTCTACTTTCGAGATCGAACCAGCGGCCCGGCAAACCGCATTCGCTGGTTCGATGCTTCTGCATCGAACTCCATTACCCAGGACGGACGAAATCTCTCCGCGTTTCCCGGATTGGGACTCACCGCCGTCGGCGAACGAACCTGGGCCGCAGAAACCGCGAGCTTTCAGCTCTTCGACTTTTCGTTATCACCGACACGACCGCCCGAGGTTGCCGGAGGCTCGGGCAACGGCGCCGGCGACCCTCGCGCGGTACCCGCCGGCGAAGGCGCATACGTCACCTTTACCAAACTTGCGGGCATGGACCGGGTCGTGACCGGCGGTTTTGTACCTCCCTTGTGCGGCGGCACCTGCCCCCCGCCGAGCAGCAGTCCGCTCGCCGAAAACCCTCAGGCCTACGACATCGCAACCATCGATTCCGCCGAAACGGTCGTCTTCGTGAGTGACTTCGAGGCTGAAGACGCGGCCGGACGATTCGTGCTCCTTCAAACCTTCGACTGGAACACCAACACGCGATTGGGTTTCTTTCCGCTCTTTCTCGACAGTCCGAGCGGCGGCCTCTTCGAGACAGTCCTCGGTCTCTCCGTCGACACGATCGAGGGTGGACCTGCCGCCGAAGTGGTGATCGCGGCACTCGTTCGGCCAACCGGCAGCGGACCGCCGCGCATTGTTCTTCAGACCATCCGCTTCTGCGAAGTCGACTAGGCGCTAACGAATCGGGCGAAGACGCGCGCCAGCCGGGAGCGCCAGCTCCGAAACCGGCTGCGGATTTCCGGGACCGGTCACCTCATCGATCTCCACACGAACGACCCGAAGGGCATCACCTTCGTGGACCACCCGGAGCACGGTTCCGGCGCCCGCCCACCAGCAGTTGGCCTGCAGGAGTGCGTTCTCGTCCGGTGCCTCGTGATGGCAAACGCCGTGAAGCGTTCCCAGAGGCTCGACCTCACGCCGACCTTCCGCGTGAATCAGCGCAAGGGAAGCTTCGGTTCGCGGGACGTCTGCCTCGCTCGGTTCGCCCTCGATCAAACGCAGGGACACCGTGACTTCCGGACCTTCCACCTCGGCCTGCGGAGCCTCGGGAGGCGGGGCGCTTCCTCCACACGCGGCAAGCGCCAACGTTGCGAGCACGATTCTCATTCGTCCATTCCGTAGGCTTTGAGTTTTCGCTGAAGGGTCCGTCGGTCGATTCCGAGAACCGTCGCGGCTTTCGTCACGTTTCCGCCGGTGGAGGCGAGCACGCGCTCGATGTGCTCCCGCTCGACGTCTGCCAGGCGGCTCGCGCTTCCCACCGCAACCGCCTGGCGTGCGCTCGTGCCGCCCGCGTGACCAAAGATCGACCCGGCGATCATGCGCTGCGCGAGCTCGGCGTCGATGACGTCCCCCGTCGCAAAGAGGGAAGCGCGCCGAAGCACGTTGAGAAGCTCGCGCACATTTCCCGGCCAGTGATACGCCTCGAGCGCCTCCAGCGCCGAGCGATCGAGTTCGACCTTCGAAGACCCGAGGCGATCGAGAAGATGTTTCGCGAGCGGGCGCACGTCTTCCTTTCGCTCCCGAACCGGGGGAATGTGCACCGGAAACACCTGCAGACGAAAATAGAGGTCCTCCCGAAAGCGCCCCGCCTGGACGTCGTCCCAGAGATTTCGATTGGTTGCCGCGACGATCCGCACGTCGACGTCGACCTCCCCGGACTCACCGACCGGTCGAACCTTTCGCGTTTCGAGAGCGCGCAGGAGCTTGGCCTGAAGCTCGGTGGGTAGCTCACCGAGTTCATCCACGAAGAGGGTCCCACCGTCAGCCTCGCGAAAGAGGCCCTTTCGATCCGCGGTCGCGCCCGTGAACGACCCGCGCTTGTGCCCAAAGAGCTCGCTTTCAAAGAGCTCGCGAGGCACGCAGGCCGCGTTCATCGCCACGAAGGGTCCACCGCTGCGAGGACTCGCTTCGTGAAGGTGCCGGGCGACGACTTCCTTTCCGGTGCCGGTCTCGCCAAAGATGCTCACCGTTTCGTCCGTAGGGCCGACGGTGCGAATGAACTTTCGGATCTCCTGCATCGGCGCGCTCTGCCCGATCAGCGGCGGAACCTGATCGCCGCCTTCCGAACGGACGCGGCGCGTTTCCACGATGGCCTGCTCAAGCAAGGGTCCGAGCTGCTCTGCATCCACAGGCTTTTCAAGAAACGAGAAGGCGCCCAGCTGCATCGCTTCGACAGCCGCCTGCACCGTTCCATGGCCGGTCAGCACGATGATCTTGGTCGGCGCGCCGCCTCTTCGCCGAAGCACCTCCAAGCCGCCCATGCCCTTCATGCGAAGGTCCAGAAGCGCAGCGTCGGGAGGATTGCTCCCCACCAGAATCGGGAGTGCATCTTCGCCCGATGCAGCCTCCAGCACATCGAAGCGGCTGCGCCGAAGTGCCTTGCGGATCGCAAAACGAAATGCGTCGTCGTCGTCGACCACCAGCACAGTTCCGCTCATCGAGCGCCTCCGAGAGCAAGATGAACGGGCGCGTCCGCATCCGCGCGGGGCAATCGAACGCGCGCCACGGCCCCGCGTTCGCTTCCGTCGTCGAGACTTAGCTGTCCGCCCATCGCCTGAATCAACATGTAGGAGGTGTAGAGCCCTAGACCGGTCCCTTCGCCGGGCGGCTTCGTCGTCGCAAAGGGCTCGAAGAGACGCTGGCGAATGTCATCCGACACGCCGGGCCCGTCATCGACAACCTCTACGACCACCTCGTCGACTTCGGAAAAGGCGCGCACCTGCACGGACGCACCTTCGTGTTCGAGGGTGGCATCGACGGCGTTCTGAAGAAGATTCACGAGCACCTGCACCAACCGATCGTTGTCCGCGGAAACGTGTAGCTCACTCATCTTGTCGACGTCGATGGGGATTCGCTTTCGTGCACCCGCGGAAACGATCGCACGCGCGCGCTCAACGGCGGCGGAAAGCGGCACGGGCCCGTCGATTCGCGCACGGACGAGATCCCCTCCCGCAAGGAGCGCCTGCGTGATGCGCCCAAGGCGGCGTGTTTCGTCCCGGATGAGCGTCGCGGACTCATCGATATCGTCGACGACCTCTTGATCCGCGTCGACGTCGACCAGCGCTCGGCGCATGTCAGCCGCCAGCGTTGCGATGGTCGCAAGGGGCGTATTGAGCTCGTGCGCCACGCCTTGCGCAACCCTTCCGAGACTCGCCAGCCGCTCGGCGAGCATGAGCTGCCGCTCCGCAAGGGTCGCTTGCGTCCGGTCGACGTAGAGATTCATGACACTCGACGAAGGGTCGCTCTCGTCGATCGGAAAGACGAGCATTTCGTACACTCGCTCCCGGCCGTCGATCCGCGCAGCGAAACGGCAGCGGCCGGACTCACCGATCGCGCGCGCCCGCGCCACCGGGCAGTCGTCTTCGACATCGCGCTCACAAGGTCGGTGCTCGCCGGGACACTCCCAGTTGGGTCCTGGATGCATGGGCGCGAGTTCCTCGGCCCGTTTGTTTCGCCACAGAACCGTTCCGTCGCCCGCGACAACCTCAAGACCGGCCTCGAGTTCGTCGAGGGTATTCGACAGAAGCTGGTACTCGAGGGCGGCCTGATCGCGCGCGCTCTTCAGAGCACGCTCTCGATCGCGAAGCTCGTTGACCGCATGCGTGACGATGTACGCAGCCCCCGAGACTGTCACGACGAAGGCGACCACCTGCGCGAGTACATCGAAGGGCGCGACCGGATCCCACACGCCAACCTCGAGCGCCGGGAAAACTTTCGGAAGCGCCAGCAAACTCGCGCCGGCGAACGCTGCCACCGAGGCGATCAAGGTCCAGCGGGGTCCGCCAAGGATCGCGATCAGGGCGACATGAAAAATGTAGAACCCCAGAAAGGGGCAATCGATCCCGCCCGCCGACCAAAGCAAGACGGTAAGCAGGACAAGATCGATGAGGGCCTGCCAGATCGCGGCGCGGCGGCCCGAGGGCTCTCCGCGACGGAGGGAGGACCAAAGGTAGTAGTTGTAGGCCAACCCAAAACCGGCCGCGCCGAGACTGATGCCCCACGCCATCGAGGGGAGCACGCCGACAAAACCCAGAAGGGTCGCAACCATCGCTCCGAGCATTGCCACCCAGCGCATCCGGATGAGCCAGTGGAGCCGATCGCGCGTGAAATCGCCCTGGTCCCCGTCGGTGAGGAAGAGCGGGAGCTCTCCAGACGCCATACACGCAGTCTGGGGCCTTGGGTCACGTCAATCCAGCGGCGCTTCCGGAGGGGGGCTGGTTTACTCCGTGTTGGCGGGCTTAAGGTACTGCCGCACATCCGCGCCGCCGATACGCCACGCCACGAAGAGGTGTGCGCCGACATTGAGGGCCGCGAAGACCACAAGGGTCACGATCAACCACTCAAACCGGCTTTCGCCGCTGGTAATGAGGCCACCGGTGCCCGCTTCCAGCAGAGCGAGGAGCTCCGGCGCGATCCGGTAGGAGTGATGCAAGGTGCTCGCGAGATGGAGGCCGATCCAAATGACGTTGGCGACCAGCGCCTGTCGGAGCCACCAAACCGCGTGCCGATGGCGCAGCGAGAGAAGCGCGGTGCCGCCCAAAAGCATCAGCGAAACGAGAATATTGGCCGCCGCGAGAGGCCTCCGATTGGGATCGTCGTGAAAGGCCTCGAGAAACGCGACATCGGCGAGCCTCGCCTCGTCCGCCGCGATCCCCCGCTCGAAATGCAGATCGGTGAGGGCCTGGCCGCCACGAAACACCCCGTACGCCCCCATGACGGTGATGAAGATCACCAGCATGAAGGTGGTTCGAGCCGCTTTTCGGGGGTCCGTCTCGGCCACGTGCGCTCACTGTAGCAGGGAGCTGCGAAGGCTCCGGCCCAAGGAAGGTGAAATCCAGGTGTCCGTACAACAGTCAGGTCGAAAAAAACGATCCTTGCCGGGAACTTTGCAAATCTCCTGGTGTCGGACCTCTCGGCGGCTGTTTTTTCTGGGGTGAAGAGGCGAAATCACAATGGAATTACGGGTAAATGTGGTTGCTTTGGTGGTCCTGGCCGGAATCTGGGCCCATCTCACGGCCGCACAGCCTGAAGTTTCCTTCGACGCCCTCGATCCGGGCACCAACGAACTTGCTCGGATGGAAGACGCGTTTGCTTTAGATGCGGACAACCCCGTCCTCGCCCGCCAGCTCGCCGAGACCTACCTCGACCTCAACCGCCCAGGCCTCGCAATCTCGATTCTTCGAAGCGCCGAGCCGGAGGTTCTCGAGCATCCGGTCGTCGCGCATCGCCTGGCGCAAGCCTACGAGTCGAGCGGCCGTGTCCTCGATGCACTCGCCACCAGCGAACTCGCCCTCGCACGATGCGCTCGCAGCCTCGGCACCACCGACGCGCCGAGCGGCACCGCCGTTCCCCGCTTTCGTTGCGACGGCCGCCAGCACGCCGTGCTGACGATGCATCACAAGGCCCTTCGGCGCATGGCGACCTGGGGCGTTGCCTCGCCCTCGAGCGATCCGCGCACGCAGGTCGCCTACGAGATGGCCTCCCGCACGGCCCGCATCGCGCTTGCGGAGTAGCTAGTCCGGTAGCTAGTCCGGCAGCTCCACCACACCGAGCAAGAAGCGAACGCCGACCACGATTCGTGGAGGTACGTTGGTGGCAGGAAAGAGGTCCGCGCGGGCGAACGCTTGGAGGTCTCCTCGCGGCCTCGCACCAAAGAGCGGGAGGCTCGCGGTGAGCTCGCCACCGAGCCCGAGGCGCTCTGGCCCTTCCTGGAACACGCCCACCAGATGCAGTCGAACGCCAACGTGGACGACGGTGAAGCCCACGTGACCCGTGAGGTCGAGCTCGCGTTGGTCCGTCGTTGCCCCAAGAGCCAACCCGATGTCCGTGGCCACGCGGAGATCCGTGTGCCCCGGCGGCCGTTCCTTGCGGACGTGGAGGCCCAACTCAAAAAACCCCGCGGTGCGCTGATTTCGAAGGAGGGCGCCACTCGCGCTTAGAGTGAACATCCGTCCGGCGAGGTCCCCTTCGTCCGCGTGCGCTTGCGACACGATACCGACCACGAAAACGGTCGCGACCCAACGCATGTCGACAGTCTAGAAAAACTGCCGACGTGTCGCATTCGCGAGAGCTGCTATGACCCCGCCATGAACGTCATCGCCCTCGGAGCCACCAAAGGAATGGGGCAGGCGCTCGCCCGTCGCATGGCCGCCCGTGGAGACTCGCTCTTTCTCCTGGGCCGAAACGAAGAGGCGCTCGCCGAAGCGGCTGCCGACCTTCGCGTTCGGGGTGCAAAGGTCGCTGGACATCACCCCTGCGACCTCGAGGACACGGCGGGTTTTCCGGTAGCCCTGAACGCTGCGTTTGAGGCGCTCGGCCGGGTCGATACCGTCGTGGTCACCGCGGGACTCTTTGCGACCCAGGAAGACCTCGAGGCGGATCCCACGCTCGCCGAGCGACTCACCCGGATCAACTTCAGTAACACCGTCGTCTTCTGCGAAGAGGCGCGCAAAGCACTGCTCGACCAAGGCGGCGGGACGCTCTGCGTGTTCAGCTCGGTTGCGGGCGAACGTGGGCGCAAGCCGGTGGTCATCTACGGCGCCAGCAAGGCCGGGCTCAGCCGCTATCTCGAGGGCCTCGACCACAAGTTTCGCAGCGAGGGCCTGCGGGTCGTGACCGTCAAACCCGGGTTCGTAAAGACCGGCATGACCGAGGGCCTGAAGCCGCCGCCCTTTGCCGGTGAACCGGAGCAGGTCGCCGAAATTGTCCTGGCGGCGATCGATCGCGGCGACCCGGTCGTTTATGCGCCAGGCGCGTGGAAGCTGGTGATGGCGGTAATTCGACGACTCCCGCGCGCCGTGATGCGCCGCGTCGGTTTCTGACGCACACTAGCCCCATGGGACGGGTAGCTTGGACGGCGCTTTGCGCCTCGATCTTGATTCTTGGATGCAGCAGCAACGACGGCCCGCCCGCGGACGCGGGAGGCGGCACCGACAGCGGCGGCGAGGTAGATGCGGGCATCGACAGCGGCGGCGAAGTCGACGCGGGTGTCGACGCGGGCGAGGACGCAGCGGTCGCGACCGATAGCGGCACCGACGCGGAAACCGACAGCGGCGTCGACAGCGGCACCGACGCGGGCATCGATAGCACCGTGGGCATCGACGCGTGCGTTCCGCCGCCGTGCCCGGCACCACCGCCGGGCTGCCGCTACGAGGTCACCGACCCGTGCACCTGCGGGGAACTCGTCTGCGAAGGCACGCCGTGCACGGACGACTCCGAGTGCGTCGGCGGGTTCTGCCGCGACACGATGACGCCGGACATGCGCGCGTGTCATCCCTATGCCGAAGAGGGCGAGAGCTGCGGCGGCTTTACGCTTCCGTGGGCGGTCGAGCGCTGCAACCCGGAGGTCCACACCTGCCTTGGTTCCAGTCCGTTGATCGCCGACGCGCCGGGCGTTTGTTTGCTGCCGGTGACGGTCGCCGATCTACGTTCCATGCCCGCGCGCTACGAAGGACGCGTCGTTGGAATTCGGACCTCGTTCGTCACCAACGGCCTCACCTTCTGCACGGAGATCGCGTGCCCTCCGGAGATGCCCTGCTGCAACGGCTGCGGCTCGGGCATGATCGCCAAGGACAACGCGGCCGACGAGTCCGGGGTCGACCTCGCGGACATGGCCGGCACGGACTACATGTGCAGCGGCAACGAGTGCATGCCGACGGAGACCTGCACGGTCGACGCGAACGCCGAGTACCGAATCATCGGAACGTTCACCGGCGGGAAGCTGCGGGTCCGGAGCATTCAGCGCACGAGCTTCGGCCCCTGATAGCTACGCCTCGCGCGTTCGAAACACCACACGCCAGAGCGGAAAGCTGAATCCGGCGAAGACGCCGAACGTGCCGATGAGGCGCGCGAGGGCGTAGGGCAGCGGCGTGAGTGCGACGAGGCCCGCAAAGACGAGCCCGTTGAGCGCGAGCGTGGCGGCTTCAACCGCGAGGAACCCGCCGAGCTGACGACGCAGGCTTCCTTCGGTGGCCCGAAAGACGAGGTGACGGCAGCCGACGAACTGCACCGCCGCTCCGGCGACGAGCGCCGGGACGTTGGCGCTCTGCGGGCTGAGACCCACGAGCTCGACGAGGGCCGTGAGAGTGACGAGATCCGCGAGGGTCGCGAGGCCCCCGACCCCAATCGTCGCCGCGAGCGTTCGCACAAGACGCATGTCTCTTCGTAGAGCAGATCACGTGCCAGCGCGGGTGGAGCGGAAAACGCTTTGGATTCGGAGTTTAGGGGCGTCTCGCCTGCGAAAGGGGTCGCGCGCGGTGCGAAGGAGAGCACGCAGCTGCCGGTGCTCCAGTTGGTCCTCGGATCCGCGTCCTCGCCGGAAGTCGGCGTGCCTTTGGGTCCTGGGGCGAGCCGCCTGAGGGTTACTCGTTCGGGACGGACAGTCGCTTGGCTTCGGGACTCACGCGCCGGTTCGACACGGGCACGGGCATGGGCACGGGCATGGGCATGGGCATGGGCATGGGCATGGGCTGCTCCGTTCGCCCGACACCGAACTCGCTCTCGCCTACGAAAAAGGCGCCGCCCGAGAAACGGGAGGCGCCTTCGGAAACGAAGTCCGTGAGCTACGCGCGGGCGCGGCGGGACTTCTTGGCTTTCTTCGACTTCTTGCTCGCGCCGTTGGCCTTGCCGTTGAGCTTCTTCGGAAGCAGCTCGTCGGCGAGCTCTGCTGCGCGGTCCGTCTTCTCCCAGGTGAAAGCGCGACCGGTGCGACCGAAGTGACCGTACGCCGCCGTCGCGGAGTAGATGGGACGAAGAAGATCGAGGGTGTCGATGATCGCCGCCGGGCGAAAGTCGAAGATCTCGGAGACCACCTTGGCGATCTTGCTGTCGTCGACGACGCCGGTGCCGAAGGTCGTCACGTAGACGCCAACCGGCTTCGAAACACCGATCGCGTAGGCGACCTGAACTTCACAACGCCGCGCCAGCTTCGCCGCAACGATGTTCTTGGCGACGTAGCGGGTGAAGTACGCCGCGCTGCGGTCGACCTTGGACGGGTCCTTGCCCGAGAAGGCGCCGCCGCCGTGCCGGCCCATGCCGCCGTAGGTGTCGACAATGATTTTCCGGCCCGTAAGGCCCGCGTCGCCGCAGGGTCCGCCGATGACGAAACGGCCCGTCGGGTTGACGTGAAACTTGGTGCGCCGGTCGATCATCGACTCCGGAAGCACCGGCGTGATCACCTCGTCGATGATCGCGCTCTTGAGCGCACGGTGCTTGATCTCTTCGGCGTGCTGCGTCGAGATGACTACCGCGTCGATGCGCTTCGGCTTGCCGTCCGCGTCGTACTCCACGGTGACCTGGCTCTTGCCGTCGGGCCGAAGCCAGTCGAGGGTCTCGTCCTTGCGGACCTTCGCGAGACGCTTGGTCAGCTTGTGCGCGAGGTCGATGGGGAGCGGCATCAGGCTGCGCGTCTCTGCCACGGCAAAGCCGAACATCAGCCCCTGGTCGCCGGCGCCCTGATCCTTGTCGATGCCCTGACCTTTGGTCACGCCCTGGGAGATGTCGGGGGACTGCGCCTCCACCGCGGAGAGCACGGCACAGGTGTCGGCGTCAAAGCCCATCTCGGAGCTCGTGTAGCCGATGTCCCGAATCGCCTTGCGGACGATCTTCGGAATGTCGAGCGTCGCCTTCGTGGTGATCTCACCGGCGACGATCGCATAGCCCGTCTTCACCATCGTCTCGCAGGCCACGCGCGAGCGTTTGTCCTGGCGGAGACAGTCGTCGAGAACGGCGTCGCTGACCGCATCGCAGATCTTGTCGGGGTGGCCTTCGGTAACGGACTCAGAGGTAAAAAGATGGCCTGCCATGGGTGCGTTTTCCTTCGCGCGAGAAAGCGTTTCGAGCCGTGGTCCTTAGTTGTGTCGGCTAGGTGTGTCAACCCGTCGCGGCTGCTAGGCTGGGGTCCTCGTGGGGGAAACCGTGCAATGTCCGCGGTGCAAGCGAAGCGTTCTTGCGCATCGCTTCGCCGGTGCGTTTTGCGACGTCTGCCGCGCCGAGGACAACCCCGGCCCGGACCTCCTGCAGCGTCGCTGGTCTCCGCTTTCCCTCGGCATCCTCAGCATCTTTTGCGACCCCGTGTTCATCACGAGCGTAATGACGCTACTCCGCAGCCGCGAGGTGCTGCGCACGGTGGGCGAACTCGAGCGGGTCGGCGAGTTTCACCCCTCCTTCGAAAAGCAACGGAGCGGCGCGATCTGGGGCATGTTCATCGCCCTCGTGCGGCCAGCCGCCGCCGTGATCCTTCTCAGCTTCGTCATCGTTCTCGACATCGACCCACAAACGCCGCCCGCTCCCTTCCCTTACGACGAGTGGCACGAGATTCGAACGGACCTTCGGTCGAACGTCGCGGCGGAAGTGGACCGCGGCTGGTGCGACGCCGACGAACGAGGACTGACCTCCACGGAGTTCCGCGAAGCCCTCACGTTCCTTCGACGCTCGTCCGATCGACCGGCGCGAAACCGCTGCATCGCGCGCGTGCTCGCGGCCAACTTCACCCGCGCGCCGCGCCTGGTCGGCAACCCCCTGGTCGCTCACTACGCGCGTGTCGAACCGCCCAAGCGAGAGCAAATCGCGCTTCTCCTCGCGGAAGCCACTGCGGGCGCGGCAGTTGAGAACAGCACGGTTGAGGACAGCACGGCGCTGGACCGGGTTGCCGCCGATCTCCTTCGAGCGGAAGGAAGGGCGAGCCGACCCAGCCGCGCCGCGGTTGAAGCCCTCGGAACCCTCGGTGGTTCGGAGACGCTTCGCGCGCTCTACGACCTCCTCGACTCTCCCCTCGGCGAGAGCGCCGCGAAGGGGATCAGCCACGCCTGCTTCTACGAACGGGCGCCGATGGACTCGTTTCGCGAGATCATCACCTACGTAGAAGACGGAGGCGACGCGCTTGTCGCCAACCTCGCGGGCGCGTTCCCCTGTGCCGACGACGCCCCCACCAATCGCGCGGTGCTCCGCCGGCGCTCCATTGCGGCGACCGCCCTTACGATCACTCTCATCTCCAAAGGCGAACGGAACTGGAACGTATGGCGCCGCCGGATGAACAACCCCTACGTGAGATACGGACTCTCCATCGCGCTGCACGTTCTTCAAGAGGACGTGCCTTGGCGAGATGACCTCGAGCGCGTCGAAGGGCCCATGGACACCGACGAGGTCCGCACGATTCAGATCGGCAGCGGCCGCCTTGAGGTTCGGTTGGGTGGCGGCGTCGCCGACGTGAGGTTGGTGCCATGACCAACCTTGCCTATCGCTTCCTCGCCGGCATCCTCCTCGCTGGCGCGATCGGCGCAGCGGTCTTCTCCGTTCGTACGGGTTGGCGCCTCGCGGAGTCGCCCACCGAATGGGAGTGCGGCGACTGGCTCGAGGCACCGACGGAGGGATTGATTCGGCTCCGCGGGTGCAACCTCGAAATGCTCGGCAACCACAACCTCTCCGAGAGCGCCTCTCTCAAGATCCGCGCGGGCGACGACATCGTCTGGCTCTCTCGCGATCCCTGGCTCCGCGGCCTCCAGCGCCGTCTTCAAGGAGCACCGGCCGAGGAACGCATCCGGGTTCGACGTCGCTACGCGGCGGAGGTTGCACAAGCCACGGTCGTTGGCCGCGCGGAACGGGGACGCACCTTTGAGGTGTGGTGCACGGACTGCGCCCGCGGCAGGTTTCAGGGAACGACCGACATTCTCATCGAAGAACCCGACCCCTCCCTCAAGCCCATCCTTCTCAGCGGCGTCGTCTTCTTCGTCTTCTTCTTGCCGCTAGTCCTCCTGATGCGGGCCCAGCGTTCGTGGCGACAGCGACGCCGCGTATGGGAGCGCGCGCAGGGAATCGTCCACGCCACGACAGATCAGCCAACGGCATTCTGACAAGCGAGCAAGCGTGGCGGACACAGCGAAATGCCCCCAATGCGAGCGTCCGGTTCTGCAGAGCCACTACACGGAGTCGCGCTGTCCCGTGTGCATCCGGTTTGACCGTCCGGAGCCGGACGTCCTCAAAGGCAAGCGAAGCCCGCTCTTCCTCGGAATCATCAGCGTGCTCTGCGATCCCACCTTTCTCACGTCGGTGCTGGCGATCCTCAGCGCTCGACACGTGCTGCGAGCGGTCCGCCGGCGCGAAGACTCCGGAATGCACCATCCGGCCCACGCTCGACTTCGAAGCGGCGCGGTCTGGGGCGTTTTTCTCGCGCTTGTCCGGCCTCTTGGGTTGGCGTTTTTTGGGTTGGGAATCGCGACGATCCCGTCGAGCCCAACGCCCGCGGAATATCCAGAGAGCGAGTGGGCTGAGATTCGATCCGATCTCCTCGCGACCGGCGAGCGGCCCGAGCGCGGGTGGTGCGATCTGGCCGAGCGAGGCCTCTCGGGCAACGAACTGCGCTTTGTCCTGTCGCACCTGCCGCCTCCAGGCGAACTCGACCGCTGCGTTGTCATCGCCCTCACGCGCCTCGGTGCCCCTGAATCCACACGTATCGCGGACGAGCGCTTTGTCGACATGAGCTCCGCGGATCGACTGCGCGTGCTCGACACCGCGGTCTCGATCGAAGCGTTCAGTCTTGGGGAGCTCTTTGAGCGGTACGTCTGGGGCGAACCCCGGCCGTCACGCGCTCTCGTCGATGCGACTGAAGCGCTCCTCGCAAATGCGGCCATTCGCACCCAGGCAGCTCGGGCACTAAGCCGCTGGTGCACCGAAGGTGAGGTCTCCCTCGACAACACGGCTCGCTTCGCCTTCGAGGCTGACGACGAGTTCCTTCAAGCGCTCGCGCCAACGCTCGTCTGTGCGACCGGTGACGACGCCGATGAGGTGCGCGCGCGCGTCCTCTCCCTGGAACTCCCGTCGGCCACGGAGTTGACCACCGCGATGCTCAACGCCGACGACGACATCGAGTGGGGGCAATGGCGAGCGCTCGTGTCCCGCCGCTATGTGCACTACGGCATCCTCGCTTCCGACGCGGCGTCCTCAGCGCCGGAATGGATTCACAACCGCGAGCGCGCTGCGGAGCTCGCGGTCTTGCGCGCGGGCGGACGCAATCCCGAAGTGATCCACTCCGAGGCCGGCCTGCCGCGCGTTGTTGAGAGCAACGGGTTCCGCTTTCACGTCGAGTTTGTCGATGGAGTCCCCGAAGTCCGGCGGCTCGATGAGTAAGCGAAGCTATCGAGGGCTGCTCGCCCTTCTTCTAGCCGGGGGCCTCGGTGGCCTTGCCGTCTCTGCCTACGCCGTCTGGATCGAGCACTCGTTCGTCGAGCACGACTGCGAGTCCTGGCTCAGCGCTCCGACGCGAGGCCGCGTGCGCCTCCGTGGCTGCCCGACGCAGTACGGCCACGGCCTCCTCGAGCGCCCCCACGTGCTCATGGAGGTACGCGGCGGAGACGAAACGACCCCCCGAGCCGTCTGGTACACCCGAGAGGCCGACCTCACCGGATTTCGAGAGCGCCTCGAACGGGCCGACGACGACGAACGAGCGCGCGTGCTGCGGCGCTTCGCCGACAAGGTCAACAAGGTTCGAGACATCGAAGGCGTTGCCTACCTCTACGAGGCGACCGTCCCCGAGATCGGCGAGGCGCCGTCCCTCATCGCGGAGGGCATCGTTGGCCTCGCCGTCGCCCTTGTGTTCTTCTTTGGCTTCGTCCTCGTGGTTCGCACCCAGCGCCGCTGGACTCGAGCGCGCCGCGCGTGGGAGCGGTCGCACGGCGTGATCCACGCGTCGACCGACGATCCAACGGCGTTCTAGCTACTCCTCCGCTTCGCGCTCTTGCCGCAGCACGTCGGCCCAGCGAATCCACGCCGAGCCCGCATGCTGCACGAAGTCGTTACGCGCGTTCAGATCGACCGGGGATCCCGGCATGCCGCCGTGAGCGCCCATCGGATCGGCGAGCAAATGCGTCGGTCCGGGCGCCCAGCGCCAGCGAAGAAGCATGCCGAGGCCACGCTCGACGAGCGCGCGAATTTCATCCGTCGGCTGCCCGTGGTGTTTGACGAGCTGGTAGGTCGACACGAACGCTTCGGTGCGCGAACCGACCGGCGTGAGCCGCGGCATGATCAGCGGACCGACGCCGTAGGAACCGGCGACCTCCCAATGCGTCTGTCCCTCCCGATACTGCAGCGCGTCGTTGAAGCCGAACCAGCGCTGACAAAAGTCGAGACCCTCGGGGCTTTCGATGCGCTCGCGCGCTTCACCAGCGGCGATGCAGGTCCAGTGCTCCTCGCCGTAGTAGTAGCGGCTGCCGAGAAAGTTCCAGCCCGCCCCGGTGAGGTGACCCATCAATCGCCGCGCCGCCTCCAGGTTCGCTTCGTCGCCGAGAACCTCGTGCGCTTTCAGGAGCGCGAACGCCGCCTCTCCGCTGTAGTACATGTGCTGAACGTCGATGGGCTCCTGCGCACGCACGTCGTATTCGTGCATCAGCTCGCCGTCCTCGCGCTGGAGCGAACGGAGAAACCCGGTGAGGCCTTCGACGAGGCGCTGCGCGGTCGCGTCGGGCGCCTTGGCGAGAACTTCCGCGGCGGCCACAACCGTCAGCGCGGCCGAACCCACATCCGCGCGGCCGTATTGCTCGACGCAGGGATGTTCGCCGCAGCTGCGAATCGACGTTCTGTCGATCCAGCGAAGCGCCCGAATCGCGCCAGCGCGCGCCGCCGGAAGCCCGTGGTAGCGATCCACCTGCGCGATGAAGTAGGTCGTGCCCGAGTGCCGAGGAATGTTGTAGGCCTCGTGGCGCGGCGCGCCGGTCGCGCCGTTGTAGACGTAGGTCCACTGACCGTTGGTCTTCTGATGGCGAAGGAGAAACTCCGCGCCCTCGACCGACGCCTGACGCAGGTTGTCTTCGGTCACCTCGACCGTGCGCGGGTAGTCGGACTCAGCGATCAAATGCATTCGCAGGCGCTGAACTTCGCCGTCCGCGAGAAGCGTTTCGCGATCGACGCCGAGATCACGCGCGAGGCGCCCCAGCATCGGCGCGGTGCGTACCCCTGGCGAGAGCTCCGGAACCGGCGTTGGAATCCCCCCCTCGTAGTGACCGGTGCTGATGATCTCCTGAGGCGTGAGGATCGACTCTTGGTCGCCGAGCTTCGCGTGAAGTCCGTCGCGCATGGGGACGAGGGAAAAGAGCTCGAGAAAAGGCCACTGCGGCGGAAGGGGTCCGGCCCCTGTCGTGACCTCCACAGTAAATCGAAAACGCTCGTTGCCGCGTTCTCCCCACGCTTCGTCTTCGGTCAGGCGAGGGTTCGCGAGAAAGGCTGCGCTCGCTTCTTCGATCGCCTCGGTAAGCGATGGGCCGCCCCGATGAAACGCGACGGGCACACCCGCGGTCCAAGCGGTGACGACGATCGGCCCTGCGGCGTCGTAGCGTTCCGGCGCATCGGGAACCGGCGAATCCAAGCGCGCCGCATCGAGAGCCGCGAGCGCCCACGCCCCGAGTTCGTCGCTCGGTGGCGCTGCTGCGTCGATGCGGGTTCGGCAGTGCGCGAAGGTCGCGAGAAAGAGCGTACCGGCAGCCCAAAAGAGCAGGCCGCGAACCAGGCGCCGACGCGTCATTCCTCTTCCGCGTCTGCCTTCTTCGACGCCTCGGGCAAGGGCGCCTTGGACGGCTCTTTCGAAGGCTTCGGCGAGCTCGCGTCCTGTGAACGCGGCGCGAGGAAGTAGAGCTGCGCGGCCGGAAAGATCACGAAGTAGGGAAGTAGCAAGAGCGCGACCAGTCCGAGGATCGCGGCGCCGCCGAGACCCACGGGACCGTAGAGCCCCGAAAGATTCCCCGCGGTAAACGCGAGCGTCGTGACGAGAACGACACCGATGGCGAGCGTGATCCCCGCAGCGAGGCGGCCCACCTTCGGCGCCCACGACTGCCCGGTGAGAAAGCCGATGCCGGACAGACCCATCAGCATCGCCACGAGCGTCGCGCCCGCATCCACCGGAAGCCAGCGAGCCGGGAGAAAGCCCCACACGCCAACCAGCAGCATGACGGCCACGGCGACGTCGAGCCCCCCCATCACCCACCCGCGGTTCATCGGTCGCGGATCCCCTTCAGCTACGGGCGGCATCGCCGGGCTATAACACAAGCGCTACGACGCCGCGATCGCCGCGGGAAGGCCGCGCTCGATCGTGGTGTCGGCCTGAAACTGCTCACTCGTTTCCGGGTGATCGAGGGTGTAGTGCAGCCCGCGGCTCTCCTTGCGCGCGATCGCACATTTCACGATCAGCTCAGCGACGTCGGCGATATTGCGGAGCTCGAGAAGATCGCGGTTGACGAGGTGCGCCCAGTAATACTCCCGGATCTCCTCCTGAAGGAGCGCGATTCGTCGTGCCGCACGCCGAAGGCGTTTGTCGCTTCGCACGATGCCGACGTAGTTCCACATGAAGCGGCGAATCTCATCCCAGTTTTGGGAGACGACGACCGCCTCGTCGGATGCGACCGCGCTGCCGACGTCCCAGTCCGGAACCGTGATCTCGGGTGAGCGTAGATCCTCCGTCGCGAGCGCCTTAGCGACGCGGTAGCCGTAGACGAGTCCCTCCAAGAGCGAGTTGGAGGCAAGTCGATTTGCGCCGTGGAGACCTGAGCAGGTGACCTCACCAATCGCCCACAGCCCGGGAACGCTGGAGCGCCCGTCTTGGTCGACGACCACGCCGCCGCACATGTAGTGCGCCGCGGGAACAACCGGAATGGGCTGCTTGGTCATGTCGACACCCCAGCGCATGCACTCCCCATGAATGTTGGGAAAGCGCTCGCGAAGAAAGCCCGGCTCGAGGTGCGTCATGTCCAGAAAGACATGATCCTCACCCGTCCGCTTCATCTCGAAGTCGATCGCGCGGGCCACCACATCGCGCGGCGCGAGATCCTTCATCGGGTGGTGCTTTTCCATGAAGGGCGCGCCGTTGGAGAGACGAAGCACTCCGCCCTCGCCTCGAAGCACCTCGCTGATCAGAAACGACTTCGCCTCCGGATGAAAAAGGCTGGTCGGATGGAACTGAAAAAACTCCATATTCGCGAGCTTCGCGCCTGCGCGGTACGCCATGGCGATTCCATCCCCTGTCGCGACGTCGGGATTTGACGTGTAGAGGTAGACCTTTCCCGCGCCACCGGCGGCGAGGATGGTCGCCTTTGCGAGATAGGTGTGCACCTCTCCCGTCGGCTCGTGAAGGATGTACGCCCCGACCACGCGGCGACGGAGCCCGCCAAAGCGGCTCTCTTCGATCAGGTCCACAGCCATATGATCTTCGGCGATCTCGATGGCTTCGTTTTCTTCAACCGCCGCGAGGAGCGCGCGCTGCACTTCGCGACCGGTAATGTCCCCCGCGTGAACGACGCGTCGTGCGCTGTGGCCGCCTTCACGGGTGAGGTCGAGCTCTCCGTGTCGGCGACTGAACTCTGCACCGATCTCCATGAGCTCACGGATCCGCTCAGGGCCGTCGCGCACCACCATCTCCACAACGTCGGTATGCGAAAGACCGCCGCCCGTACCGAGGGTGTCTTTGACGTGCGCTTCGAAGCTGTCCGCCGGGTCGAGAACGGCGGCGATCCCGCCTTGCGCCCAGTTGGTTGCCGAGTCCGTACGCGAGCGTTTTGTCACCACCGTCACTCGCCCGTGCTTGGCGGCTTCGAGCGCGAAGGTCAGCCCCGCAACTCCACTTCCGATCACCAAGAAATCACAATCGACTCGCATCGGGAGACTCTACTCCATTCGGTGTTGCTTGCATTGCTTCCTCGAGCGCGCATCATGGCGCTTCGCGTCATGACCCCCACCTTCTTCGAAGGACCTGAGAAAAAGGTCGAACTCGTCGTCGACGCAGGACAGCCCTCGCTTCGCAGCTGGGGGGACGACGCCTGGGCCACAGTCGTCAACGCCGCGGGCGCGCAGGTTCTCTCCGTGATTCGGGACGATTGCTGCGATGCCTACCTCCTTAGTGAGTCCAGTCTCTTCGTCTACGACCGCTACCTCACGATGATCACCTGTGGGCGGACAACGCTGGTCGACGCCGTCCTCCACCTGCTCGAGCGCATCCCTCCGGCCGCGGTTTCGCTGCTCATCTACGAGCGCAAGAACGAGCACTTTCCCGAGCTCCAGCACTCTTCGTTTTACGACGATGCCCGCCGTCTCGCGGCATGTATCCCAGGCGCCGCGTACCGCTTCGGCGACGAGCACGACCATCACGTGCAGGTGTTCTGTTCCGCGCGCGAGTTCACCCCGGACAGTCAGGACACTACGGTCGAAATCCTGATGCACGGCTTGCCAGAAGACGCCGCGTCGCGCTTTGTCGGCTGCGAACGGCCGTCCGCCGGGACCATCGCCGACGCGCGGGGCATCACTCGCTTGCTCCCTGGCTTCGTCGTCGACGAGCACCCTTTCACCCCTGCCGGATACTCGATGAACGCCATCCGCGAAGGGGGCGACTACTACACCATTCACGTCACGCCCGAAGCGCTCGGCAGCTACGTGAGCTTCGAATCCAACGTCGACTTTCGCGGGTCGCTCCACGCGCTCGTCAGCGGCGTCATCGGGATCTTTCGACCGCGCTCCTTCGACGTCGTGACCTTCGCGCCTGTTGGAAAGCCGAGCGAGGAAGTAAACGTCGAGGGCTACCGCGTCAAAGACTCCGTCGGTACGACCCTCGCCGGATACGACGTACGCTTCTGGCACTGCTACCAGCCGATTCTCGAGCCTCGCCGGCCTTCCGTGTTGTCGATCGACCCATGAGCCGGCAGGGTCGGGCCGATTGGCCGCCCCGTTGAACCGTTCTCGACTCGACCTCGGAGAGCACGCGAACCGCGAAGAAATCCCTACACTTGCTGCCATCCGCCACGGAGTTGCCAAGTTTTGGCGTACGCCGAGCGCCCTCGCTACTCTCGGGAAGATGCGCCCCCTCGCGCCACTGCTCGTTCTGCTCCTTCCGGCGGTCGCCGCGGCGGACATCTACGAGTGTCGCGGCCCTAGCGGCGATGTGTCGTTCACGAACGTGCGCGAAGCGGGGATGCGATGTCGGCTTCTCGTTCGTGAGACCGACGAGCGTCGTCGACGGGCCGCACGCGCGCCGCGCCAGGGAGCGCGCACTCGCTCACGGGATCCGAATCGCTACACGCGTTTCGACGCACACATTCGGGAAGCGGCGGCCCTCTATCAGCTGCCGGAATCGTTTCTTCGCGCGGTGATGCGCGTGGAGAGCGACTACAACCCGAACGTTGTCAGTCACGCGGGAGCCATCGGACTCATGCAGCTGATGCCGCGCACCGCGGCGTCGATGGGCGTTCGGGATCCCTTCGATCCCCGCCAGAATATTCTTGGGGGCGCGCGCTACCTGCGGATTCTCGCGAACCTCTTCCAGGGTGACCTGATCCTCACGGTCGCGGCCTACAACGCAGGCGAAGGCGCGGTGATGCGCCATCGGGGTGTGCCGCCCTACACCGAAACACAGCGCTACGTCCGGCGGGTTCTGGGCCACTACTACCGGTATCGTCAGGGCCGTTAGCGCCGCGGGCGCGTCTGCTATGCTCCCCGCCATGCGCTGGGGTTTTCTTCTCGTTATCGTCGCGGCCACCGCGTCCGCTCAAGACGCGCCGGAAGCGCCCGAGCGACGACAAGCGACGGCGTACGTACAACAGCTTCGGCAAGGCATCACCCAGCTTGTCGACGGTGACGCCACCGGGGCGATGACCACCTTTCAGGAAGCGATTCGCAGTGAGCCGGAGCAGCCAGAAGGCCACTGTCACCTCGCCGCGGCACAACGCCAGAACGGCGACCTGCAAAACGCGGTCGAGAGCTTTCGTACCTGCGCGCGGCTTGCGCGCCAAGCGGGTGACGTGCTCAACGAAGGCCGCGGGCTTCTTGGAACCGTGCAGATCCTCGTTCTCGATCGGGAGCAGCGAACGCCCGCGCGGGAAGCGGTCTCGGCGCTCCTTCGGTACGCGGAGACGCACGGCGACACGATTCCGCTGCCCCTCGTTCAGGAGCTTCAGCAGCGCCTCGACTCCATCATCGAGCTCGACGTGGTCTCGCAGGAAGTTCGCGCGCGCCGCGAAGCCCGCGCAGCCCAGACGACCGAGGAGTAGACGATGCTCCTCGTTTCGATCGCCGCGCTGGCGATCGCGGCCGTCGCACCCATGGCGCGTTCTCTCGCCTGGGGCGTACCGCTCACGATGTTCTCGCGCGGGATGGTGATTCGAACCGCGCTGGGCGCTGCGCTGGTCACCTTCTTCGTGGGCGCGGGGGTGAGCGCTCTCGCACCGGTGAACGTTGCCGCGGCCGTCGGCGCAGGAACAGGCGGACTCCTCACCTTCCTCAGCGCCCGCCGCTCCCGCCACCTTCGCGGGATCGCGCTCCTCGCGTGGCGGATGACGCGGCCGGAGAGCAGTCTGGAGGCGCAGCGAATTCTCGACGCGAAACTTGAGGGCCTCGCGAAGCGTCTGCCCCCCGAGGCGTATGCGGACGCAGCGCTCTTTGCGAGCGTGCCGCTGACAGCGGTGGGCGCGTGGGATGTTGCGGGGCGCCATCTCGAAGCGGTGCAACACGACGCGATCGGCAAAGAGCGACAGGATCGCGCGCGCCAAGCGCTCGCCACGGTGCAGCTTCAGCGCGGCGATCTCGAAGCCGCGCAGGCGACGATCGATGCAGTGGAGCGGCCAGCCGAAGACGCGGTCGAACGCTGGCTTGGCGCGATGGAGGCGCTCTTGATCGCGGTGCAGGGCGGCGCCGACGAAGCGCTCACGCGGGCGGATGCGGCGCCGGACGACGACGAGGCCCTCGGTGCGACGTACGACGTGATCCGGGCGCATGCATTTGCATGTCGCGGGGAGACGGAGGACGCGAAGGAAGCGCTTCAGCGAGTGCAGTCACGGGCGGGTCGCCACGCGCTCGAACGAGCGATCCATCCGATTGGTCCGGCGACGGATCTCGCACGAGCGATGTTGAAGGACGGATAATCGTTTCGGGGGATTGGTCTCGGGGTTCGTCGGTTCGGTTCGGTTCGGGGATCGTCGGTTCGGTTCGGTTCGGGGATCGTCGTTCGTTCGGTCTCTTGAGCGGCCGGGAGGGAGCGGGGTGGGGGTTCCCTCCTAGGCAGTTTCCCTTCGTTCGCTTCGCTCTCTTCGGCTGCGCGACGCGCACGAGCTTCGCTCGTCGCGACGCTGGCTGCGCGTTCGGGAACCC